>NZ_BAAAYN010000037.1 GCF_039536245.1 Cryptosporangium minutisporangium
TCGCCGCCGAGACCGTTGATTCGCTCGACGTCCTGATCAACAACGCGGGCGTCCACGGCTATGAAGACCTGGCCGATCGGGCTGCCCTCGAACATCATCTCGCGGTCAACCTCTTCGGCCTCTACGCCGTCACACAGGCCTTTCTGACCCGACTTATCGAGTCACAAGGCACGATCGTCAACGTGCTGTCATTGGCTGCGGTGGCTGCCGTGCCCATCAGTCCTGCGTACTCGATCTCCAAGGCGGCTGCCTTCTCGTGGACGCAGTCGCTGCGAGCCACTCTCGCCGGCCAGAGCGTGGACGTCCACGCCGTACTGCCCGGTCCCGTGGACACCGACATGGTGCGTGACCTCGAGATCCCGAAGGCGTCACCACAGTCGGTAGCCGCAGCCATCCTTGACGCGCTGGCCAAGGGAGAGGACGAGATCTTCCCCGATCCCTTCTCGCAGGCGCTTGCCGATAGCTGGAACAGAGGGGCGGTCAAGGCGCTCGAACGTCAGAACGCGGCGCTCGTCGGAGGCCCAGAACCAGTAGCGGAAGGGCCGAGAACACTCAGCTCCGCGCCGAGAACGCCCGGCTGCTCGGGGAGCTGCTGACGCTGCGGAAGGCCGCCATGCTGCGGGCATGATCACTCAACCGAGGTCGCGCAGCAGGCGTGGCTGGTCAAACACGGTGTTGTCGATCACCACGTCGGCCAATCGCAGCGGATCCACCTCGGCCAGGTACAGCCGTTCCGCCGCCAGATAGCGATCACGGTGCACCGCCTCGGCATGCGCGCCGGCCCAACCCTGGTCACGGCGGGTGCCCCGATGCACGGAACTGCGCTCGTCAACGTCGAGCCAGACCCGGAAGTCCCAAAAGTCGTTGATCTGCGGGCGGAACGCGAAGACACCATCGACGATCAGCACCGCGTCGGCCGCAGCCACCGCGACGACATCACGATGTTGCACCTGGGTCAGCGGATCGATGCTGCACAGCACGCACTCGCCGGACCCGTCGGGCGCCGCCGGTTGCAGCAACAGCCGCGTGACCGACTCGTAGTCGAACGCATTGCGGTAATAACCCTGACCGGACTCGCGGTCATACAGGTGCCGGTCGCGCCAGGGCTTCTTGAAGTCATCCAAAGTCGCCCGCAGCACCGGCCGGCCACCAGCGCTGATCTGCTGCGCCAACTCGTGCCCGAAACTGGTCTTACCCGCAGCGGTCAACCCGTCGATGCCCACCCGCAGCCGCTGGCCACCGCACGCCAGCACCCGCTCAGCGACCTCAGCCAGCAACGCCGACCGCTGCTCCGACGCCCAGGACGGCAACGGCTGCTGCCACGTCGACACCGAGAACTGCACCGGGGCTCGGCGACCCTCCACGACTAGCAACCTAACGCTGCTAAGCCGAGCAGATCCCAAGCCGGGTCATACGCCGGATAGACGGGTTGGTCGCCGATGCTGATCCAGGACCCAGTCGCCGTCGCGGGGTCCGTTCGCCCCGACGCCGGCGGAGTGGCGTTGCCGGTGCCGAGGGCGGCAGTGCCGCGGCGAGGGTGTCGCCGCGGATGCGGGTGCGGCCGTCGTTGATGGCCACCTACCGGTTGGAGGCGATGGCCAGGATCCAGCCCAGGCAAGCTCCTGTCCTCCCTAGGCGCTCCCGTTCGTCGGTAGAGCAAGAACACCACAGGGAAGGACTTTCCATGCCTGTCATAGTCAGCCTGCCGATCGCCGATCGACTGATCTCGTACCGCTTCTACCGGGACGGCCTGGGCTTCGAAGCCATCGGGGACCTCGCCGACGACGGCCTTCCCGAGCCCCTGCAGTTTGTGCTCGACGGCGGCGTCCGCCTGATGCTGATTCCCACGGGCGGCTTCGGCTGGGTCATCGGTGGCCGTGAGGTCGCGAAGCCGGGGACCAGCGAATGTCTGTTCAGTCTGGCCGCGGAGAACAGCGTAGCGGTGGACCAGAAGGTCGAGCGGGCACGGACCGCCGGGGCGGAGATCGTCAGCGAGCCGCAGAGCCAGCCGTGGGGCTACTCCGGTGTCTTCGCTGACCCGGATGGGCATATCTGGCAGATCAGTTCATGAGCCGGCCGATCACCGCGTCTGCGGTCAGACTCCCGACGGGCGAGGAAGAAGTCGGTGAGTGGTGATGTCTCCGAGGGAACCGTTCGCCACGAAGCCGGAGAAGTTGCTGCTGGAGGTGTACTGACGGCCGCCTCGCAAATCCGGCCGTCCGTGACCCGGCTGCTCGAACTGATGACCGAGGTCCGGCGTTCGTCAGCAACGGCCGCGACCCCTCCGACAGAGCACTCACGGATCTGGTCGGCGAGCTGTCGACGCGCAGCGAAGACTTCCGGACCGCTGGGCCTCCCACGACGTGCGACTACACCGCACCGGCGTCAAGCAGTTCCATCACCCGGCCGTCGGCGACCTCGACCTGAACTTCGAGACCATGCAGCTCAACGCCGATCCCGGCCTGGCGCTCACCGCGCTCAGCGCACCCGCCGGCTCGGCCGACGACGACGCCCTGCGTCTCCAGGCCAGCTGGGCAGCCACCCGAGACCAGGCCAAGACGACGTGATCACGGGCAGCTTCACGGTCGGTCCGGCGCGCTGAGTACGGCGGCGACGCTGTCCACGAACCACCGCTCGAACCGCTCGACCGGCCACCCGCGCTCGCGAACCAACCAGTCGTAGTTGCGGATGTCCTGCGCGAGCCACAGCACGTCGGCGGCCCGCTCCTGGCTCACCAGGACTTCGCCGGTGACTGCGAGATCGGCGGCGAACATCTCCATGCCGCGGCGCCGGTCCTCGAGGTTCTTGCGCCAGATCGCCGCGGCGTCGGCGTCGGCGGACGCCGCACCGGCCAGCGCCAGCATCACGTGCACCTGCCGGGCATGGGTCTCGGCCAGATGCTGGGCATACCGGGTGAGCTTGGCCCGAAGGCCGCTCAGCGCGCGGATGTCGGCGACGAACGACCGCTCCGCCATCGCCACCCGCTCGTCGTCGCCGACCAGGGTGACGTCGACGAGGTCGGAGAGCAGCTGGCGCTTGTTGCCGAACACCGCGTAGACGGTCTGGACGGCGACGCCTGCCTCGGCGGCGACGGCGGTCAACGGCGTGGCGCCGTAGCCGGGGTCCACGAACAGCTTGGCAGCGGCGTCGAGGATCGCGCGCCGAGTCTGTTGCGCCTGTTCCTGCCGGCGGGGCGAGACGTAACGCCGATTGACACCCACGGGGGTAGTGTAGTGCTCTATTCGATAGAGCTTCACTCTATCGACTACTGCCTCAGGGGGCAGCTATGCCGTACGGCGTCGTTCAAGACATGCCTGGCGTTACCGAGCAGGAATACCGGCAGGTGGAGAAGCATCTCGGTCCCGACCGGCCGCCGGGCCTGCTGGCCCACGTGGCCGGGCCGTCCGACGAGGGCTGGCGGATCATCAACATCTGGGCTGACGAAGAGGCGTTCCGCAGGTTCCAGTCGGAACGGCTGATCCGGGCCGCCGGGCTGGCCGCCCAGGAAGAGGGCTTCGATCCGGCGAAGGCCGCCTCCTTCCGATCGGCGAGCGTCGATGGCTCCGAAATGCCGTTCTGATGGCCGACACCGCCACGCTGCGTGCCCGCAACGCCGACTTCTGGGCCCGAACGGCACCGGGGTGGGTCAATCAGGCCGAACGGCACGACGAGATCGGCCGGCCGCTGGGCGCCGTGGCACTCGACTGGCTGCGACTCCGGCCCGGTGAGCGGGTGCTGGATGTCGGCTGTGGGTGTGGCGGCACGACCGCCGAGATCTCGCGGGCGGTCGGGCCGCTGGGCAGCGCGCTCGGTCTCGACCTCGCCGAGGCGATGGTGGCGGCGGCGCGGGACCGGTTCACCGGGCCGGGCGCCGCGGGACCGCGGTTCGTGGCGGGTGACGTCGAGACGCTCGATCTCGTACCCGGGGCGCCGTTCGACGCCGTCTACTCCCGGATGACGTTGATGTTGCTCGCCGATCCGGTCGTCGGCCTGACCACGATCCGGCGCTCGATGCGTACCGGTGGTCGGCTGGCCGCCACGGTGTTTCGCGACGGTCGGGTGAGCCCTTGGCTATCAGCGGCGATGCTCGGAGCGGCGGCTCACCTGGAACGGTTGCCGCCGCTGCCGATCGGCGAAGAGCCGGGACCTTTCGCCTTCGCCGATCCGACCCGGGTGACCCGCCTGTTCACCGCCGCCGGCTTCACCGACATCGGCATCCATCCATACGACGTCACGCTTGACGCCCCGGACGATCCGGAGGCGGTTACCGAATGGCTCATCGAGGTCGGCCCCGCCGGTGCGGCCTACCGGGACGCCGCGCCCACCACTCAGGACCGCGCCCGGTCCGGGTCGGCACGCCTGCTCGGACGATTTCGCACTCCCGGTACTGGTTACCGGCTGCCGGCCGGACTCTGGTTGATCACCGCCCGCTCGGACAGGACCAGCACGCCATGACCTCTGACCGGCGCCTCGCAGTGTTCCTCACACTGATCCTCGGCGCAGCCGTGGCGTCTGGCTGCTCCTCAACCGCCGCCGATCCGCCGTCCGCCGATCCACAATCTGCCGCACCAGCGGCGAGCGGCGCCTATTCGGCGAAAGACGTCTGCGCCTACCTGGAGGGCGAGATCCCGGCGCTGAAGGAGATCGGCAGCCCGGTCGGGCGTCATGCCAACCTGGCCGGCAAGCTGGCCACCTTCTTCGAGGCCCACGGCAAGCCGGAGAACGGCGCTGTACTGGACGCGGCGACCAAGGCGGAGTGCCCGACCGTGCGGACGGAGGTGCTCGCCTTGATGGACGTAGACAGCTTCAGCTCGTTCTAGTCCCGGACGGCACCGCGGGGCACATCCGCGCCCCAGCAGCGTCAGGGCCCTGCTCAGGTGGCCAGGCCCTGACGGTAGGCATAGACCACGGCCTGCACGCGGTCACGGAGGCCGAGCTTGGTGAGGATGCGCGACACGTACGTCTTGACGGTTTCCTGGCTGAGGACCAGCGTCGCGGCGATCTCGCTGTTGGACAGGCCGTCCGCGATCAGACGCAGCACTTCTAGCTCGCGGGGGGTGAGCGGAGTGTCCTCGGGGGTGCCCGGCGTGGGCCGGATCCGCGTCGCGTACCGACCCACCAGCTGGCGCGTCACCTCGGGGGCCAGTAGAGCCGCGCCGGTGGCGACCGTCCGGATGCCGTTCAGTAGTTGCGCCGGAGGAGCGTCCTTGAGCAGGAAACCGCTGGCACCCGCGCGCAGCGCCTCGTAGACGTACTCGTCCAAATTGAACGTTGTCACCACGAGGACCTTCACGGGATTCGCCACCCCAGCGCCGGCGAGCATCCGGGTCGCTTCGATGCCGTCGAGCACCGGCATCCGAACGTCCATCACGACGACGTCCGGCCGCAGACGTTCGGCGAGGTCGACGGCGGTGCGTCCGTCTCCGCACTCGGCTACCACCGTCATGTCGGGTTGGGCGTCGATGATCGTCGCGAAACCGGTGCGGATCAGCGCCTGGTCGTCGCAGACCACGACCTGGATCGGGGAGGTCACGACCGGTTTCCCGCGGGGATGCGGGCGTGCACGACGAAGCCGCCGTCCGGTCGTCGGCCCGCGCTGAACTCGCCGCCGAGGACGTCGACCCGTTCGCGGAGCCCGGTGAGGCCGCGTCCGCTCCCGCCCGGCGACGCGGCCCGCGCACCGGAGCCGTCGGTGCTGACCTCCACGGTGATCTCCTCCGCTCCATGGTGCAGGCTGACCGCGGTGCGGCTGCCGTGGGCGTACTTGAGCGCGTTCGTCAGCGCCTCCTGCACCACCCGATAGGCGGCGACCTCGGCGCTGCCTGCCTCCTCCGCCGGCCGGCCTTCCTCGCGGAACTCGACCGGCTGTCCGGCCTGTCGAACCTGCTCCATCAGGGCGTGCAGTTCGCCGACGGACGGGGTTCGGTGGTCGGTCCCGTGATCGGGGTTGAGCACGTCGAGCAGGTGCCTGAGGTCGGTGATGGCTCGTCGGCCGGTGTCGGTGACGGCGGTCAGGGCCTGGTCGAGGCGGTCCGGCGCGCCGGTCAGGTAGCGCGCTGCCTCGGCCTGCACCACCATCGCGGTCACGTGATGGGTGACGACGTCGTGCAGCTCGCGGGCGATCCGCGCGCGTTCGGCCGCACGGGTGGTTTGCGCGACGTGGCGGCGGCGCGCGGCCTCGGCCGCCCGGGACGTCCGCAGCCACGCGCCGACGCCCCAGGCCAGGACCATCGCCAGGTAGAAGGTGACGAATCCGGTGACGCCTTCGGGTGATCCTCGCTGGTCGAGCGCGATCGCCAGGGACACGTACGCCGCCGACGCCAGAACGACCGTGGTCAGCCGGTGACGTTCCAAGTGCGCCGCCGCGCTCAGCAGCGCGATCGGCAGGGCCGAGCCCCCGGCCGTGTGATACCCGGTGAGCTGGTCGACGGCGAAGCCGACGGCTACCAGGGCGAGACATGCAGCCGGCCAGCGGCGGCGCACGGTCAGCGGCAGGCACTCCAGCGCGATCACCGCGACGGCGAGCGCGTCGAACGGACGATTGGGCAGGCCGCCGAGCTGCGTGCCGTAGCCGCGGATCGCCGGCACCAGCGACACGGCGATCAGCGCGAGCGCCAGTGCGAAGTCCCGGACTGTGACGTCGGAACGCCGCCACAGGTCCGGGAGGCGCCGGAGGTCGATCACGGGACGAGCGTAGTGGCCTGGTCGGCCGCGGTCGCCGGGCGGCGGAGCGGCACCAGGCGACCGCGCCGGTGCGCCAGCCACAGAAAGACGATCGTCAGGAGGGCGCCCGCGAGCACCGAGTAAAGGCTGGCCTCCGGACCGAACTCGCCGCCCGTCAGCAACACCGGACCGGACATCACGCCGTCCAGCAAGCCGTCCGGCGCGTCGGTGCCGGAGACGTCGGTCCCGAAGATCCCGGCCTCGGCGAAGTTCCAGCCGAAGTGCAGGCCGATCGGCAACCACAGGGTGCGGGTGGCGGCGTACGCAGCGGCCAGCATGCCGCCCGCTTCGACCGCGATCGCGATCGCGCCCCACAGGCTGGCGTGGGGATTGAACAGATGCGACAGCCCGAACACCAGGCCGGTCAGGATGAGCGCGAGCCAGGTACCGATGCGCTGCTCGACGATGCGGAACAGGATGCCACGGAAGAGCAGTTCCTCGGTCGTCGCGGCCGCGACCATGAAGCCGAACAACGCCACCGCACCGGTCACCGAACCGAAGCCGGCGACCCGGTAGCCGCCGAGGAACGCGATGTTCAGGATGACCGCCCCGAACATCCCGACGCCGATCAGCACCCCGCGGACGAGAGCCCCGCCAGCGCCCTTCCTCGCCACCTCCACGGGCGCTCGGCGCTCCGTCCGGCGCACCACCCAGGCGTACGCGAGCACCGAAAGCCCCGCCGTCATCACGCCCAGCACGAGGGTGAGGGGCGCGTTCCAATGCACCGCGCCGACCGCCGTACTGCCGACGAAAGCCACCGCCGCGACGGCCCCGAACTGCAACAACAGACGCATGACCACTCCATGGGAAGGGCTGCGGACCAAGCGCCGCGCCTGCGATGAACGCTAGGGATCCAACGGTCCGCAATCGTCACCGCGCAGTGGACACTTGCCGGTAGCTCGCACGGGGGACAGCTGATCCGCGGGTTCTGGGTTCGATCCCCAGCGCCTGCTTCGGCGCGTCAGTCTTGGCCGGTCGGCACGTTGCCGGGCAATAGCGCGACCGCGGCCGCGTACGCCAATTCCCCTACGTGGGCGGCGTCGTGGTGAGCGGCGACGACGGTCGCTCCTTCGACCAGCATGAGCCATTGCCGCCCGAGGACGGCCGGGTTCGCGGCGCCGGCGCGCTCGGCGATGCTGGTCAGAAGTTCGAGGTAGCGGTCGAGGTGACGCGCAGTGAGGGTGCGCACCGCTTCGTCGTGGTGCTGGGCTGCCGCGTTGACCATGGCGCACCCGCGAAACACCGGGTCGTCGTACCAGCCCTGGAGAGCGTCGAACGCCGCGGCGAGTTGGTCGGTGGGGCGCGGTCCAGCGGCCGTGACTGCCTCGGCCAGCCATCTGAACACCCGATCGCTGCGCGCTTCCAGGACGGCTTGGACCAGCCCGTCCTTGGTGCCGAAGTGCCGGTAGAGCGTCTCCTTGGACACCCCGAGGCGAGCGCACAACTCGGCGATGCCGATGCCGTCGAGGCCTCGCTCGTACAGGAGCGGTGTAGCGGCGTCCACGATCGCGGCTCGGGTGCGCGCCGGATCGATCGTCGAGCCTCTGGGAACCGGCACGACAGGGATGGTACCGGTTGGTTCGATCGACTGCTAGCGTCTGGATCGTACCGACCGGTTCGATCTCTGGAGTCGTCATGACCAGTGCCGCCACGCTTCCGGAGGCCCGGATCGTCCTACCCGCCCCATCGCGCGGGTGAGGCCCGCCGACACGGGAACGAACTGGTCGCTCACGTGGCGCGCCAACAGGCAGGCTGCGCAGTTGGCCCTCGGCACCGCTTCGGCGCTGGGGCTGGCCCGCTTCGCGTACGGTCTGCTCCTCCCGGCGATGCGGCACGATCTGCACTGGACCTTGGCCGAAGCCGGGGGTATGGGTACCGCCAACGGACTGGGCTACCTCGTCGGTGCATTGGCCACCGCCGTGATCGTCCGCCGCTGGGGTACCCGCGTTTCCTTCCGCGCGGCGATGGCGCTCACTGCGGCGTCGCTGGCCGCCACGGCGTCGAGCGATGCCTATCCAGCGCTATTGACCGCGCGGGCGCTCGCTGGCGTCACGGGGGCGGTCGTCTTCATCACCGGTGGGGTGATCGCGTCGCGTCTCGCCGCCCGGGCCGACTCCGGCCTTCCCATCACCATCTACTTCGCGGGAACCGGATTGGGCATCGCCGTCAGCGGTGCCACCATCCCGGCCGCAGGTCAGCACTGGCGCCTGGCCTGGGTCGGCCTGGCCGTCGCCGCCGCATTGGCGACGGTGATCAGTTGGACCGCAGCGAGCACGGGCGACGACTTTCGAGACGCGGTGTCCGGCCGGGCGCGCATGCGCACTCTGTGGCGGACGGCTCTCGCCTACCTGCTTTTCTCGGCCGGTTACATCACGTACATCACGTTCCTCTCCGCGTACCTGGCCGACCACGGGGCCTCGCTCAGGCAGACGACGCTGACCTGGATCGCGCTGGGCTCGGCGGTCCTTGCGGCACCTGCGCTGTGGAGACGCCCCACCGAACACTGGCCCGGCGCGCGAGTCCTGGCGATCCTGCTCTTCGTTCTCAGCGCAGGATCGGCGTTGGCGTTGGCGCTGCCCACGGCACCGGTCATCCTGCTGTCCGCGGTGCTCTACGGAGCGACGTTCATGGGAGTTCCGGCGGCCGTCACCGCGCTCATCAAGGCAAACATTCCTCCGGCCGACTGGACCGCGACCCTGGCCGCCTTCACCACGGTGTTCGCCATCGGACAGACGGCCGGACCTTGGCTCGCCGGCGCGGCTGCCGACCATCTCTCCACCGACGCCACCCTCGCGTGGACCGCGATCCTGTGCGCCGCAGCAGCGGTGATCGCCGCCGTGCACCCGAGGCGTACCGGGTCACCGCACAGCGGTGCCAGGACGAGCGCCTGACCCGACAAACCCTCCGGCAACGACAGACGAAGACGATGACGAACCTCGTACTCATCCGGAGTACTGCTGCGGGCACTCGCGTAATCCGTCATCACTCCCGCAGAAGTCTTGATAGCCGCAGGACACCGGCACCTGCCGCATGGTGCCTTCGACCTCGATATGCCGCCTCGGCGGCCCACCGCCTGTCCCTACGGCTGTGGCGGTCGGTACCAGCCCGGACCGGGCGTTCCGAGCTCGGATCGCGCGGCGGCCAGGAACGCGGCTTCGGCGTCGCGGCACAACTGGATCGTCTCGTCGGGGATCTCTCCAGCATCGTGGTCAACACGTACTTCAGCCAAGCGCGTCAGCGCACTCACCACCCCGTATGCCGCTTGGGCAGTTTCTAGAGACGAGCTGACCAGCCGGATCTCTTGCAGGCGACGGAGGGTCTCCGCTTGCGCTTCGCCGCCGAACGCATGTCTGGTGCGCGAAACTGTCGAAGCCTGCAGCAGAGTTGCGTCTCGCTCATGACAGTGGCGCGCCATTCGCGAGCCGCAGTCGCAAACGCTGACATGACCACGCGCTTGTCTCGCTTGTCCCGGTCCAGGGCCTCACGCTGCCAGGCCCGTGTCTGCGCTCGGCCCGACAGGTAAGAACCCAGAATGACTCCGCCGAGCGAACCAAGTACAGCCAACACCGCAATGAGCGCCTGCGCCATGGTGACCTCATCCTCATCGCGGGTCGACAGGACGGTCTTTAGCTTGTCACCCGGCCGCCGAGCGCTCCTGCCATCTGGTGCCTCCGGGTGCGTTCCTCTTCAGGAGCGCGGTCGTTGGTAGCGGCCTTCCGACCGGGACGGCGGCGAGGTCTGCTCGCGGCCGTCCCGGCGGACGGCGTCTGTCTAAAGGGGAGTGCGACTGCAGCGAGCGCGTCGATTTGCTCGACGTCCTCGCCGTAGCAGTACAGAACGAGTTCGTCGGCGCCGAACGCGCGGTAGGCGGCCACGGTGTCGGCGATCTCGGCCGGGTCGCTCAGCGGCATGCCCCATCCGGGGCGGCCGGTGAAGGCGTAATAGTCGGCGATCGCGTGGCGTGCTTGCTCAACCGTCTCCGGCGACCCGATCGCGGTGTTGATTTGGCAGACCAGGCGGGGTTGCCCGGGGCGTCCGGCGGCGTCCCAGTCGTCGCGGACGGTCTGGACCAGCCCTCCGGCCCAGGCCAACGGCGCGGCACACAAGAAGCCGTCGCCGTGGCGGGCGACACGCCGCAGCGCCGCGGGTGCGAACGCCCCGATGAGGATGGGCGGTCCGCCGGGCGCCGAGGGCAGGGGGCCGATATCGGCACCCGCGTACGGCTCACCCCGCCAGATCGCGCGGAGATCGGTGAGTTGCTGCTCCAAGAGCCGGCCGCGCTGGTCGATCGGTGTTCCGGCGGCGGCGAAGTCGTCCTCTCGTCCGCCGACCCCGATACCGCATTCACCTCCCGCGTTCGCTTGGGCCGGAACGGCTGACTGCGCTCGCCGTGGCGACGGCCTGGGCGAACTCGTCCGGTGCTTCCATCGGCACGAAGTGCCCCACTCCGCTCAGACGTCGGAGGTCGAGGTCGGCGAAGTACCACTCGAGCCGGTCCGACCACTCGAGCGGGAAGAGCGGATCCAAGTCTGGCCAGAGCACAGTGGTGGGCACGGCGATCCGATCCGCCGGCGCAGGTGGCTGTTCGGCGACCACCCGCGCCAGCCCACCGACGCTGCCGCGATACCAACCGAGCAGCGCGGTCGCCGCACCGGGCGCGGAGTACACCGAAACAAGATGGTCCAGATGTCCGTCGGGCAGCGTGTACCCCGGGCCGGCCCAGTGGGTCCAGAAGAACCGCAGGAACGCGCGTACCGCTTGGGGCTGGCCATCGAGCAATTCCACCGCGAGCGGCAGCTGATTGAACGACAGGTACCAGAACTCCGGTGCCGCCCGTGGATCGAGGATTCGTTCACCGATGCCCGGTAGCGGCGGTGTCAGCACCAGCGCACCAACGAGGTCCGGCCGTAGCCGAGCCACCGCGACCGCCACCCGGCTACCGATGTCGTGCCCGGCCACCACCGGCCGATCCAGCCCCAATTCCTCGATCAGACCAATCACGCTGCGTGCCTGTGCATCGGCGGCGTAGGACGCAGGATCGGCGGCGTGCCGATCCGAGCCGCCGAATCCGCGCAGGTCCGGCACCACGACATCGCTCTCCGGCAAGAGGTCGACTACCGCGCGGTACTCGGTGCGGTCCCCTGGCCATCCGTGTAACAGCACCGCAGCGACGCCGCTGCCGCCGCGGTCATAACGGAGGCGAAACCCGTCGACGGCGCGCGTCCTACTCACACGACCACGGTAAACGGCAGGGGCAGAGCGGCGGTCGGATCGGCCGCGGACGACACGCGAGGGTCCGAGCGCCTCGGCGCGGGGACGCGCTGTCGAAGCCGACGGTGCGAGCGCCGACGCCGGGCGGTCCCGGGGTCGGCCCTACGGCTTGACCGGCATCAGCAGCGAGTAGGCGCGGTCGTCGGCGGGCCGCCGGACGGCCAGCGGGCGGATCGGGCCATCCAGTTCGAGCACGAGCTGGCCTTCGCTGACAGCGCTCAGCGCCTCCAGGAGGAATTCCCGGTTGACCGCGACGTGCCGGTCCTGTCCGGCGCGCCACTCCTCCGCGCCGACCACGTCGATCCGGCCCTCGGCGTCGACTGCCAGCACGGCCAGCTCGTGGTCGACGCCCTCGTAGGAGTGGACGACCCGGGGCGCGCCGCTAACGGTGGCCCGCAGTGCGGCCGCGTCTACCGACGCGCGGCGCGGGCTGCCGGCGACGGTGCGGGTCTGGACGGCCCGGCGGTAGTCGGGGTAGTCGTACGCCAGCGGGGTGTCCTTGATCGTCCAACCATCGCCGACCGCCTCGATCTCCACCTTCTTCAGTTGCAGGCTCACCGGCTCATCCTGCTCGGGGTGGTTGCGGAGCCGGTCGACCCAGGAGGCCGGGGCTATCAACCGGGTGGCCGGGCCGTCGACGGTCGCCGGCTCGCGGTGGATGGCCATCCGGTAGCGATCGGTGGCCACGAAGGTCACGCCGTCGGCGTCGGCGTCGACCAGGACGCCCGCCAGCATCGGCAGCTCGGGGTCGTGGCCCACGGCGAAGCGCACGGAGCCGAGGGCGGCGGCCAGGACGGCGCGGGACAGGGTCACGGTGGTCATCGGGTTCTCCTGCGTGTCGAGAAGGGTGTGAACGCGGGAGAGCTCGCGGCGGGCATCGGCCAGGCCGTCTTCGAGGCGGCGTAGGTGCCGGTCCAGCAGTTCGTGCGCGACAGCCCGGTCGGCGCGGAGCACCGCGGCGATATCGGCCACCGGCATGCCGACCCGGCGCAGGCCGGCCACCAACCGCGCTTGGTCGACCTGCTGCACGCTGTACCAGCGGTAGCCGTTGTCCGGATCGACCACAGCCGGTACCAACACCCCTGCGCGGTCGTAGAACCGCAGCGCGCTCACAGTGAGCCCGCTTGTCCGCGCGGTCTCGCCGATGCTCCGCATGTCGCTCTCCACACCGTGGAACCCTGAGGCCTCGAGCAGGTCGAGGGTCAAGTCGTGACACGATTCTTTCCCGCCGCCGACCGCGGGGTTTCGAGCCTCGGAGTGGGATCAGCTGTCGGGTTTCGGGTCGAGCATGTCTTCGAGCCAGACGTCGATCACGCGCGGCCCGGTGTCAGCGGTCTTCACCGATCAGAAATCCTCCGCCGCGTCGTCAGTTCTGGTAGCTCTCTCGCACCGGTGGAAGGATCGATGATCATGACCGACGTCAGACCGCTGGGCGCCGACGAGGCCACGTTCATAGCGGCGGTCCGCTCGGACGACACGGCGCGGTTCGCACTCGTCGCCGAGCGCCACCGGCGTGAGCTGCAGGTGCACTGCTACCGGATGCTCGCGAACTACGAGGACGCCCAGGACATGACGCAGGAGACGTTCCTGCGGGCGTGGAACAAGCGGAAGTCGTTCAAGGGTCACGCTGCGCTGCGGACCTGGCTGTACCGGATCGCGACCAACGCCTGCCTCGACTTCCTGGAGAAGCGCAACGACCGCACGCCCGTGCCTGCCGAGCTGCCTGCCGAGGGCTCGGAGGTGCTCTACCTGCAGCCCTACCCGGACCGGATGCTCCCGGAGGACCCGCAGGAATCGGTGGTGGCGCGGGAGACGATCGAGCTGGCGTTCATCGTCGCCGTCCAGCACCTGCCGCCGCGGCAGCGGGCGGTGTTCATCTTGCGCGACGTCGTCGGCTGGCCGGCGTCGAAGGCTGCCGACGCACTGGAGCTGACCGTCGCGTCGGTGACGAGCGCACTGCAGCGGGCACGCGTGACGATGCGCGAGCAGTTGCCCGACCGCCGCCTCGACTGGCGGAGCCCCGCCACCCACGAGCTGTCGGATGACGAACGCGGCGTGGTCAAGTCGTACATCGACGCCCATGAGCACAACGACCTCGACGGGCTGATGTCCCTGCTGCGCGACGACCTGCGCTTCATGATGCTGCCCGAGTCGGGCACCTTGACCGTGACGGCCAAGGACGCGGTGGACGGCTGGGTCTCCGGTGGGCTCTTCCAGCGCGGCTACGACGACTGGCGCTGCATCACCACGACGGTCAACCGCATGCCTGCTGCCGTGCTGTACCGCCGCACCCCCGACGACTCGACGTACCGCTTGTTCAACATCGCGGTCCTGCGGATCGTCGACGGGAAGGTGGCCGAGCTCACCGGATTCGACGCCACCGACAAACCATGGCTGGGCTTGCCCGCGACGCTGTGACCAGACGGGTCCCCATCGTCGACGAGTCCAGCGCACGGACCGGCCCGACGACAACTACGCGTGGTGTGGACGATCGTCCACACCACGCGTAGTTGTCGGCCACTGCCGATGCCAGCACCCACCAAACCGAGCGGACCGACTACCGCTTCGTCTCGTACCTGGTCAGCATCACGCCGCCGGGAAACGTCCGCGTCTCCACCAGGTTCAGGTTCACCCAGCTGTCCACTGCGGTGAAGAACGGTTTGCCGCCGCCCACCAGCACCGGATGGGTCACGACCTCGTACTCGTCGACCAGCCCGGCCCGCATGGCCGCGCCAGCGAGCGCTGCGCCACCAACCCTCATCGGCTCGCCGTCCTCGGCCTTGAGCCGGGTGATCTCCTCGACCGCGTCGCCGGTGACCACACGGGTGTTCCAGTCAACCTTGTCGACCGTCGAAGAGAACACCGCCTTCGGCGTATCCCGCCAGTTCCGCGCGAACTCGACGTGCGCCGGGGTGGCGCCCGGCTGCTGATCGCCGGTCGGCCAGTAGGAACTCATGTTCTCCCACAGCTTGCGCCCGTACAGGAACAGACCGATCGCCCGCTCCTGGTCGAGCCACCACTGGAACAGCTCATCGCTCGGCTCGCTCCAGCCGAGGTCGTCGCCCGGCGCGGCGATGTAGCCGTCCAGGCTCACATTCATGCCAAAGATCAATTTCCGCATCGTGCCAGCCTCCGTGAGTCGATCTCACAGGTACAGACGGGCGCGGCGCGGAAACCTAATCGGTGCGCGATCTGCCTCCGCAGGTGGTCCGCATCCGCTGTGAAGGCCGCGCCCGTCAGCGGCTGGTGGTGCGGGCCGCGGTGTATTGGTCGTCGATGACCGGTTCGGCCCAGCTGGTGTCGTCGCCTTCCAGAGCGCGAGGTGCTCCGTGAACCGGTCGGGCGCGGCGCCGTGCCAGTGTTCCTCGCCGGGCGGGCACGCGACGGTCTCACCTGGGTGGGCTTCGAAGACCGCGCCGTCGCGGGTGCCGATCAGCGCGATGCCGGAGACGACGTGCAGGGCCTGGCCGAGCGCGTGGGTATGCCAGTTGGTGCGGGCACCGGGGCTGAACCGCATGAGGTTCAGCCGGGCACGGGCGGGCTCCCGAGCGGCATACAGGACGTCCCACCAGACGTCACCGGTGAACCGGTGGAGCCGGCGTGCATCGCCGAGAACTTCGACGTCTTCGACTTCGAACTCACCGACGCCGAACTGACCGTTATCGACGGTCTGAAGACCGGCGAGCGAGGCGGCCCGGGGCCGGCCGACATCACGCTTGCCGCCTGGAGCCGCCCCACCCCGGAGGATTGAGACTTTGCAGCGCCGAGCTCAGCGGCTCGAGGTTTCTGGCGCGGTGGCCCCGAAGATCGTGGAGGCGCACGTGTGCTAGTTTTTGTGAGCGATCGTTCAACTATTGGAGCGTCGGTGGGCCGCAAGCAGCTTTGGGATCGGGCGGAGGTACTGACCTCCGCCATGCGACTGTTCCGTCGCCGCGGCTACCACGGGGCCTCGCTGCGGGACGTCGAGGAGGCGACCGGGCTGCACCCCGGCAGCTTGTATCGGACCTTCGAAAGCAAGGACGGCCTGTTCCGCGCAGCCCTGGACGCTTACAACGACCAGGTGGTGCAGGACCGGGTTCGGATCCATCTCCTGGAGCCGTCGGACCCGGTGGCGGGCATTCGGTCGTTCTTCACCTCGGCGTTCGAGACTGGCCTCGATCCCGATCCGGGCTGTCTGCTCACCAACACCGCCGTGGAGTCCTACATCGTTCCGCAGGCCGTGAGCGGAGTGCACCGAGGGCTGGACGCGATCGAATCCGGCTTCGCCGACGCGCTGACGCGCGCCCGCGCCTTGGACCTGCTGCCGGCTGATCTGGACGTCGAGGAGTCGGCAGCCCGGCTGCTGGCGCTCTACCAGGGCCTGCTGGTGTTGGTCAGGGCCGGCACGCCTCGCACGAAACTGCACACCATCACCGACGGCGCGTTGGCGTCGCTCGGCCCCGCGAAAGAGGCACAGCGATGAATGACTCACAGCAGCTCTGGACGAACTATGCCGCGTGCTGGTCGGCCGACCCCGACGAGCGGCTCGCAGCCCTCGGTGCGGTCGCGATCGAAGACGTTGCCTACCGGGACCCGGGCGCGGAGGTCAGCGGGCTGAGCGAACTGGCCGCCTACATGACCGGATTCGCCGGAGCCTTCCCCGGTCACCGGTTCCGCATAGACGAGGTACTCGACCACCACGACCGGTCGCTCGCACGCTGGACCCAGCTCGGTGAACTGGGCGAGCCCGCGATGGCGGGCGTGAGCACCGCGCTCCACCGTGACGGCCGGCTCGCCGACATCACCGGGTTCTTCCTCCCTGCGTGAGCGGATCGCGCAGCCTCGCCGAGCATGTTGCCGATCAGTTGGCGTCGCTCGGCGAGGTCACCGTCCACCGCTACTTCGGCGGCTGGGCACTGCGCAGCAACGGTCGGCAGTTCGCGATGGTGATGGACACCCTCTACCTCCGCGTCGACGGCGCGGCCCGCCCCTCCTACGAGAAGGCCGGGTCCACGCCGTGCACCTACCGTGCCGCAGGCCGCGAGGTGGTGGTGCACAGGTACTACAGCGTCCCAGCGGACGTGATCGACGACCGGGCCGAGCTCTGCGCCCTGGCCCGCGCAGCACTCGCCTGACCAGCCAGAGCGAGGCATGAGCACCTCGTTCGGCCGGACGCTCACTGCACGCGGCGCGGATTCAATCGGCGGCGGATGGGGCGTTGCACGCCTGCGGCCCCTGTGCCGGACGCGAATGTGCAACGCCATGCTGCCGGAGGTGCTGGGTACCAGGTGGGACAGCCGAACGGGTCCGGTGGCGTCGCCCGTGAACGGGCTGACTGTGCCAGGTGGGTAGGTGACCCGGGCGTCCACGCTCCGGCCGCTCATCCGCCCCGACGCGCACATACTTTCCGGGCGCTCAATATTTGCCGTGGCGGAAACTAACGGATAGAGTTGCCGATATGGAAAGCATCGATCGAACCCCCGGCCCCGCCGAGGCCCGCGATGCGCTGGCGAGCATCGAGCACGCGCAACGGGCCGTGCGGGACACGCCGTGGCCGACCTGGATCTACCCGGTCAACGCCGTCCTGGTGGGCGCCATGGCGTCGACGTTCCTGCTGGCGGAGCACGGCACACTTGCGCTCCTTGCCGTCGCTTCCACCGTCGTGGGTCTCAATGTTGCGGCTGGCTACCGGATGGGAGCCCCGTGGACCGTCCCCACCAGCCGGACCTTCCTCGCTGCGGTCGCCGCATCGTTCCTGTGCGTGCTCGCCGCGATGGTTGTCGCAGATCTCACCGAGCGCGCGTGGCCAGTCGTCGTCCTAGCGATCGCCGCCACCGTCATCTACCTCGTCGGTGGCGTGGTGCACCGCCGATCGACAGGACGGCCCCGGTGACCGGGAAGCTCGACCCCGTCATCCACCCGACGCATCGCCTGCGCATCTGCGCGATGCTCGCGGCGGGCACCACGCTCGAGTTGTCGATCATCAAGGACAACCTCGACCTGAGCCCTTCGGCCCTGAGCAAGCAGGTCGCGGCGCTCGTCGACGCCGGGTACGTGAAGCAGGAGCGCCTCGGCACCGACTCCCGCCGCGTGTGGTTGTCGTTGACCCGTCAGGGCCTCAAGGCCTACCGAGGTCACGTCGCCGCACTGCAGGAGATCGTCGCCGCGACGGCCGTGCCGCCGGTGCAGGGCTCCGCGGCCCAAGCGTGAGACCGAGTCGCCTAGTTGCCGGCCTGCGGCAGGCTCGGCCCGCGTTGCAGCAGCATCGGCGTCGAGATCGACCACTCCTTGACGTCGCCCCATTCGATCCGCACCGCGGGCTGATCGTCGTCTTGGCACCGGTGATACCTCGGCACCCGACGCCCGAAGTTGACCTCGACCTTGGCTCGGACGTCGTCCTCGCTGCGGCCGAACATCCGGATCGGGTAGGTCGCCTCGTCGATGGTGAGTCCGAAGCCGTATTCGGCCAGGGTGCGTGAGCCACGAGCCATGGACGCAGGATACGTACATGCGTTCGATAAAGTCGAGACCTCGGGGGGATTTCGACCCCAAGGTGGATCGCAGGCGCGGGCCGGTCGGCCGCGACGCGCTCACGGTCGGGTCGCACTCGCGTCGACTCACCGGCGCTGCCTTTCGTCGCGAGATAGGACGAAGGTCAGTGTCCGCGGCTTCGCAAGCGCGGCCGGCCGCGCTGAAGCGGTACAGCGGTACAGCGGCACCGAACCGTCGCCCAGTTGTGAATGCCCGTGAGAGCCTGACCGGCACGGCGCCACCGCGCGCTGGCAACGTCGCCGAGGCAACGGGAGTGCGCGGACATGTCGGTACTGAAGACCCTCGGAGCCGGACTGGTCACAGCCCTTGTCGTCGCCGCGGGGGCGGCACCGGCCGCGGCGGCACCTACGGCAACGCCAGCGGCGCCATCGAAGCCGGCGCCTCCCCGAATCACCCTCACCGACCTCGGCAAGGTCGGCGGCCACGAAGCCAGGGGCATCGACGTCAACAGCCGTGGCGACGTGATCGGTATGAACACCATCGACTACGACCCGGTGATGGTGCAGCAGGCGTTCCGGATCCGGGGCGGCCGCACCGAGCTGATCGGCGGGGCGGAAGAGTACGTGCTGCCGGTCGACCTGAACGCCCGCGGCCAGGCGGTCCTGACCTCGACGACGCGCGGCGGCAGCGGCTCGGAAGCGCAGTTCTGGGCCGTGGACGGGTCCCGTGCCCGAATCAACCCGGCGGGTACCTCGGCCGGCAACAGCGCAGCCCTCAACGACAGCGGCACGGTGGCGTTCACCTACTCGGCGCCGGGCGGCGAGTCGGACACCGTCGCCCTGTGGCGCGGCGGCCGGATTCTGCGCTCCCACCAATTCCCCGGTAGCCGCCTGCTCGGGCTGGAACTGACCAACGCCGGCCTGGTCACCGGCTATGTGCTGACCGGTCCGCGTTGGCAGGTCTTCCAGTGGGATGGCGGCCCGGTGCGGTATGTCGGGGACGGGGACAGCTACCGCTTCCGGGACGTGGGCCGAAACGGCGAGCTGGTCGGTTCCGACGCGGCGTCCCGGCCGCAGCTCACCGTCGGGAGCCGGGTGCGCCGGCTGCCGCTGCCGACCGGCCTCAGCACCGGCGAGGCCAGGGACATCGACAACTACGGCCGGATCGTCGGCTGGGGCGACGCCGCCGACGGGACGCGGCGGGCGCTGCTGTGGTCCGGCGGGCAGGTCCGTGAACTCGGAACGCTCGGCGGCCGGGACGCCAGGGCCTGGTTCATCTCCGACAGCGGTCTGATCTTCGGCGACAGCGAAGACGCGGCCGGGATCCGGCGGCCGGTGGTCTGGTGGCGTGGCGCGATCACCGCACTGCCGTTACCGGCCGACACGCATCCGGAGCTGCCGCTCGCGGGGCTGACCGCGACCGCTGACATCGCAGGCGGAAGTCGGCTGCTCGCCGATCGGTCATTCAACGCCGGCACCACGCCGGTCGTGTGGACCGTGATGGGACGACGCTGAGCGGATCAAGCGGGCTGGCAGCGAGAAGGCCGCGCGGCTGCTGCCGGCGGCCTCCTGACTGATGGTCCTTACTGGGTGCGGAAGAACGTCCGCACGTCGTCGCTGAACAGCTCGGGCTGCTCGGCCGGGAGGAAGTTGCCGCCGGCCGGCAGCTCGGTCCAGTGGGTGACCGTCGCCTCCCGCTCGGCGAACCGCCGGATAGTGATGTCGGTGACGCCCAGGGCGACGCCGAGCGGCACCTCCGACTTCGGCTTCGGCGCCCAGGCGGTCGGGTCGTGCGCGGCTTCCCAGTACAGATTCGCCGAAGAGCCGGCCGTCCCGGTGAACCAGTACAGGCTCACATTGGTGAGCAGCAGATCGCGGTCCACGGCGTCCTCGGGCAGCTCGGCCGACGGGTCGGTCCACTCCTGGAACTTCTCCACTATCCAGGCGAGCTGTCCCACGGGCGAGTCGTGCAGCCCGAACGCCAAGGTCTGCGGCCGGGTCGACTGGATGACGTTGAATCCCATCTTGTCGTCGCGGAATTCCTGCAGGCGACGCAGCCGGTCCTGCTCGGCGTCGGTGAGCCCGGCGAAGTCGCCGGGGTCGTCGGAGGGGAAGGTGATGTGCCCGTTGACGTGCACCCCGATCACCTTCTCGGGGGTCTGCCGGCCCATCTCGACAGCCGTCGCGCCGCCGCCGCCGGTGCCCTGCACGCCGTACCGCTCGTAGCCCAGACGGGCCATGATCTCGTGAAAAGCCGCGGCGGTCTTCGGCGTGTTCCAGCCCGGCCCGGTCAGCGGCCCGGAGTAGCCGATGCCCGGGTTGCTCATCAGCACGAGGTGGAAGTCGGCCCGAAGCGCCTCGACGACCGGTAAGTAGAGGACGAACGACGCCGGCCAGTCGTGGGTGATCAGCAGCGGAGTGGCGTCCGGATTGGTGGATCGGACGTGCGCGAAGTGCAGCGTCTGCCCGTCGACCTCCGTGAGGAACTGGGGCAGCTCGTTGAGCTTCGCTTCGGCGGCGCGCCAGTCGAACTCGTTCGCCCAGTAGGCGGCCAGCCCGCGCAGGTACTCGACCGGAACGCCGCGCCGCCAGCCCTGACCGGGGATCTCCGGGGTCCAGCGGGCGCGGTTGAGGCGGTCGCGCAGGTCAGCCAGGTCGGTGTCGGAGACGTCGATGCGGAAGGGGCGGATCTCGGTCACTGCGAGCTCCCTGCGAATTGGAACGGAACGCTTTGTTCCCTCCAACCCTAACACGTCATCGCCTGGAACGGAACAAAGCATTCCGCTTTCTGTGGCGGCTCCATTGGTTCACGCGGCCTCGCCGACGTCAGCTGGATTCGGCGACATCGCCGCCACGAGCGCGACGAGCAGTGCGATGCCCGAGCCGAGGACCACCATGAGCGTCGACGGTGACGTCGCGTCGACCACCGCGCCGCCGAAGACCGCGCCGAGGCTGGCCTGGAACGACGCCGTGAACAGGACGGACGCGGCTCGCTAGCGCCCGCGGCGGCGAACCATGACTGCGAGCAGATCGGCACGGCGCCGTAGGCGACACCCCACGGAGAGCAGCACCCAACGCGCCGATCGGTGCGGTGCCGAACGTGGGGAGCAGCGCAGTGGCGTAGGCGATCGCGGCGGCACGGCGATCAGGGTGGCCCGCAGCGGCCAGCCGCGCTTCGACGACTTGCGGACGGCAGGACGCGAAGCGTCGGTCGAAGACGCGGTGGAGGACGACATTCGCCAAGCCAACGTCGATCGACGAGTGATTGCTGGCGGTCTTCGGCCGCGACCGTCGGTGCGCGAACTGCCTCGGAGTGGCTTCGTTTACATCCCGTTCGCAGCGCGATTCCTAGCGTGCCCCCATGCGCACGCTCCTCGTGGCAGTACTCCTGATCGCAACGCTGACCGCCTGTACCGACGACACCGACCCCGAGCCCACGCCGCGCGCCAGCACCGGGCAATGCGACGCCGGACTCCACGAAGCGTTCAGCGCCTGGACACGAGCCGGCTTCAGCGGGACGGTGGCCATCTCGACCAGGGGTCGATTCGACTGCCTCGCCGGCTTCGGTACGGCGAACGACAGCGCCGGGACCCCCAACACTCCTGACACGGTGTTCAGCATCGGCTCGGTCACCAAGTCGCTCACCGCCGCGACGATCTTCCACCTCGTCGACGCCGGGAAACTGTCGCTCGACGACCGGGTCGGCCGGCTACTGCCCGAGTTGACCGGGCCGGTGGCCGACGTGACGGTCAAGCAACTGCTCCTGCACACCAGCGGCCTGAATGGATCGCACAGCGAAGACCACCAACCGCTCTCCCGCGACGCGGCCATCACCGCGATCAGCCGGCTGGAACTCGCGTTCCCCCCCGGCACCGACTATCTGTACTCGAACGCCGGGTACACGCTGCTCGCACTTCTCATCGAGAAGGTGTCGGGTTCGAGTTACCGGGACTACACCGCGAGGAACATCCTGACGCTGCCGGGCGGGAAGGTGGCAGGTGGCTTCTGGGACGGCGAGCCGGCGGCGCCAGGGCCCCGAGCCGTCGGCTACTCCGAGAAGGGCGCTCCCGGTCACGCCGGCAAGTTCGCCGGGCCGCACTGGGCGGTGGACGGCAACGGCGGGCTCGCCATGACGGCCCGCGACCTGGCCGCCTGGACCCACGCACTGTTCACCGGTCGGCTGCTGTCGTCCGAGTCGGTCCGGGCGATCAGCACCCCAGTGCAGGACCTCGGTGATGGCCAGGCGGAGACCCCCGGCTGGGGGGCCATCGACGCGTCGGTCTACGGCAAGCCGTTCCTCACGGCGTCCGGCGGCGGGGGCGACGTCGGCCACAACGCGGTCGTCGTGTGGCTACCGGAGCGACAGCAGGCGATCGTCGTGATGTCCAACAAGTCGCGGCTGCCGGCCGGGAAGCTCGTGGAGGCGCTGGCGCCGGCGCTGGTCGCCGGGCATCGGCTGCCGACGCCCGGCGCCCCGCCCGCCGACGCCGACACGGCAGCTAGGGTCGGGACCTACCGCCTGCCCACCGGAGGTTCACTCGACGTGAGTGCGAGCGGCAACCGCCTGGTGATGGCGGCGCGCGGGGTCGACGCCGTCGTCGCGGCCCTGCCACCACGCGGACTCTCCGCCGAGGACATCCGCGACCACGAGCGCCGGGTGCTGGCGGTACTGCGAGGCGAGTCGTCCGACGGGCGCAAGGAGCGCACGTTGTTCGAGTCCACCTACGGGCCGATCACCGACCTCGCACTGGCCGGCACGGTGTTCCACGACAACGACATCCGCACCTACGTGACGATCAGTACCCGATCGCGATCAGTTCTCGGTTGGTTCTCCGTCGACAAGGAGGGCGGCATCGCCGCGGTCGAGGTTCCGACCGAATCGCCGTCACTGGCACTCGTCCCGTCCGGGGCGGGCCGCTACCGGCCGGACGACCCGACCGGCACGGGGCCCGAGGTGACCGTCGAGTTCGCCGACGACCGGATGACCGTCACCACCCCGCGCGGCACCACGGTCGCGCGGCGGACCGGCTGACAGCATGCGCATTCTGTTCGTCGAGGACGATCCGGACCTCGCTGAGATCACCGCGCTCGGCCTGCGCAACGAGTCGTACGCGGTCGACGTGGCCGGCACCTACGCCGACGCCGAGGAGTTGCTCCGGGCGACGCCGTACGACGTCGCCTGCTTCGACCTGGGGCTGCCCGACGGCAACGGACTCGACCTGGTCCGCCGGGTTTCGCACGACCCGGACCTGCACCGGCCGCGGCGCACGCTGGTGCTCACCGCTCGGGACGCGGTGGCCGACCGGGTCGCCGGTCTCGACGCCGGCGCCGACGACTACCTGGTCAAGCCGTTCCACTTCGCCGAGTTGGTGGCCCGGTTGCGGGCGCTGGGCCGCCGAGGGAACGAGCAGGGGGCGACGCTGCGGGTCGGCGAGCTCACCGTCGATCTCGCGACCCACCAGGCGTGGCGAGCGGGTCGCGGCCTCGACCTGACCGCCCGCGAGTTCTCCCTGCTCCGCTACTTCATGCACCATCCCGGCGTGGTGCTCTCCGCCGAAGACCTGCTGGAGCACGTATGGGACGCCCACGCCAACCCGTTCACCGCCTCGGTCCGGGTGATCCTCAGCCGGTTACGCCGCAAGCTCGGCGATCCGCCGCTCATCGTCACCGTCACCGGGGTGGGCTACCAGTTGAGGGCCGAGCATGAGCCCCGGTGAGCGGGCCGGTCCGCACCGGATCTGGCGGTCGCTGCGGGTACGACTCGCGGTGCTCGGATTCCTCGCCGGCTACGTCCCGGTACTGCTGCTCTTCGGCGTGGTGCTGGCGACCGACATCGACACGACCGCGACCGTCACCGGCGGCGCGGAGCCCGTCATGGTCACCTCGGTCCAGCGATCCGCGTCGGTGACCTGGACCGTCGTCGGTCTCGCCCCGGTGGCGGCCGTCCTGGCGTGGTGGTGGGCCGGCCGCGCGGTGCGTCCGATCGAGCGGATCCGGGCGGTCGCCGAGGACATCCAGGGGACCGATCTCGGTCGGCGCATCGCGCTCGACCACGGCCCGACCGAGGTGGTGTCGCTGGCGGCGAGTTTCGACGCGATGCTCGGCCGGTTGGAGCAGTCGGCCGACACCCAACGGCGACTCATCGAGGAGGCCAGCCACGAACTCCGCATGCCGCTGGCGGTCCTGCTGACCAACGCCGAGGTGCTGCTCGCCCACCCCGACCCGACGATCGAGGTGTACCAGCAGGGATTGCGGCGCTCGCGCGGAGCGGCGATCCGACTCCAGGCCACGATCGATGGTCTGCTGGTGGACGCTCGTGGGCGCGCCCGCGTCCTCGACCGCCGGCCCACTGACGTGATGGCTCTCGTCGCAGAGGTGGTCGCCGACGCGAGGGTGCTGGCCGAGCCGGGGGAGCTGACCGTCACCGGGCCACCCACGGCGGCGTGTCCGGTGGACGCGCCGACGGTACGGCGGGCGATCGCCAACCTGGTCGACAACGCCATCCGGTACACACCGGACGGCTCGGACGTGGAGGTCGTGGTCGAGGTCACCGACACGGACGTGGCCGTCGTCGTCACCGATCACGGCCCCGGCATCCCCGCCGACCAGAAGAGCCGCGTCTTCGAGCGGTTCTGGCGCGGCCACCGCGACCCGGCAGGCGCCGGCCTCGGCCTGCCGATCGCGCGTCAGGTGGCGCTCGCACATGGGGGCAGCCTCTCGCTGCAGTCACCGGGGCCGACCGGCGACGGCTGCGCATTCCGCCTGGCGCTTCCCCGCACCGCTGAGTGACGTCGGCGACCACGAGACCGCAGTGCCCACTCAACGTCGCGAAACGGGAACGGATACCAATTCGGGTAGATGCTTCCAGATCGGTTGTCCCACCCGTTGCCCTCAGCCACTCTGATGCCCGATCGCATCGGAACCGGCGGGCTGGCCGATCCACTGGTCCCCGAACACCTTCAGGGGCGCGCATGAGCATCTCTCGGCGGACGCGACGGCTGACCGCAGCCGCACTAGCCGCTGTCCTCACGGCCGGCGGCCTCGCGGCCTGCGAAGTCGGTCAGACCACCGATCTCGGCGTGATCAGGGCCGTCGATCCCGGTCACGGCAACACGCCCTACTACACGAACCGCGATGCGGGCTTCAGTGCGCGACTGACCGGTACGAACTCGGCCGGCCAGACCGTCACCCGGGATCTGTGGACGTTCGGCGACACGGACGCCTGGAACGCCAACACCGGCGCCAAGATGCAGTACTTCAAGACGAACACCGCGTCGCTGGTGCCGCCGGTGACGCCTGGCTCGGTGCCGGCCGTGCCGCCGATGCCCGTCGAAGTGGCGTACGTCAACGGGGTTCCGTCGTACTTCACCGAGTTCATCACCGACGGCGCCCGGCCCGCCTGCCCCGCTCCGAGCGGCAAACCGGCCAACTACTACTACCAGGCGCGCTGGCCGAACGGCCTGGTCCGGATGCCGGATTCCGACGCCCGGCGGGAGACCGCGGTCGTGTTCTATCAGGACTTCTGCGTCCACTTGCCGACGACAGCCGACCCGAACCTCGAGTACCTGTTCAAGACCGGCGGTGCGGCGCGGTACGTCTGGGACGCGTACAGCCCGGACGCTCCGCCGCACGCGACCACACTGGGCAACGCCCTGTTCCAGCCGGGGACGTGGCGGGACCACGCCTGGGCCGTGAACAAGCCCGGTTACACCTACGGCGCCGGTGCCTACCTGTCGGACGGGCCCAGCAGCAACCAGAAGTACCTCAACCTGCTGGCCTGCGGGCAGAACTCCGACTGCACCCAGGCGCGTCTGCTGGTCGACTCCGCGAACCTGTCCGGCTCGCTGACCCGAATCGCCACCGCCGCCAACTGGGCCTACCGCACCGAGGGGGCGTCCTCGGCCAACACCGATGACGCCTGGCAGGCGCTGCCCAGCAGCGGCTGTGCGCCGACCCCCTACGTCACCTGCGGCACGATGCCGCTTCCCAAGCCAGTCATCAAGGCGGGCAGTGATCCCCTGACGCGGGTCTCCGGGTCGCCGTCGGTGGCGAGCATCGGTGGCTACCTGTTCGTCACGTACGCGGTCTTCGCCAACGACGAGGTGGCCGCGGTCCGACTGGCCGACAGCAGCGGCGTCTTCGACCCGGTCGCCGGTAGCGGTCTTCTCCCCGCCGGGAAATGTGCCTCTGGGTGTTATGCGCCGGTCATCCATCCCGAGCTGAACACCAGCGACGGCAAGATCGCGTTCAGCTACGTGGCCAACGCCAGCGTCACGCCGCCGGGCAAGACGCCGGTCGCCACCATGCGGTTGGGCTGGACCTGCCTCGACACGTTCGACACCGGAGAACCGTGCTGACCGGCTTCGGACGCCTCCGGTAACGAACCCGCCGGGAGTGGAGCCCGACGCTACGGCAGGTTCAGTCGGGCCGAGCGCTCCCCACGAGCCAGCGGTGCTGGCCCGAACGGGCCCACGATGAGGATGACCACCTGCGGTACCCGGAGCCTGGACAGCAGACCCGTCGCGAGCGGGGCCAGAGCGATCAGCAGGCTTAGGCCACTGATCGCGAGTGCCTGTCCGCGACGCTAGTGGCAAGCACCCTCCCGAACCCGACCGGGCGTCGGGCCGTGCGGCGGCGTGAGGCCTCGGCCGGCAACGGGGGAATCCTCCGGTCGGACCTCGCGGCGGGCGGACCGGCGCCGGACCAGCTCGGCGATGCCCCCGATGACGAACGACAGGCCGAGGCCGAGGGCGAGGCCGAGCACGGGGCTCTCGACGAACGCCGCACCGCCCAGGAAGCCGAGCCCTGCGGTGTACGCCGCCCAGGCCAGCGCCGCGATCGCCGAGGCCGGGGTGAACCGGGACAGCGGTACCCGGGCCGTGCCGCAGGCGGCGTTCATCGTCACGCGGCCACCCGGCAGGAATCGGGAGGTCACGATCAACAGGGTGGGTCGGCGGTCGAGTTGCCGGCTCGCCGCAGCGACGGCCCGGCTGACGTGGGTGAAGCGACTGATCAGCCGGGGGCCGAAGACGCTGCGGCTGAGGCCGTACGCGAGGTGGTCGCCGAGGAAGATCCCCAGGGCGGCGGCCACGACGACGATCCACAGGCTCGGCGTGCCGCCGTGAGCGAAGACGCCGGCCGCCAGGATCGCCGCCTCGGAGGGGATCATCGGGAGCACGCCGTCCAGCGTGCTCACGCCCACCAGTAGCGGGTAGAGCAGCGGCGACGTCATCAGCGGCGCGACCAGAGGCATCAGATCCATGGGCCGAGCGTGGGCGCGGGGTACCGCCCACGGCGTCGATCTCCGGTGCCGTTGCGGGTCGCTCCCGCGTAGGGGGTCGTCTCCCTCGCTGGTTGGACGTGACCCGCGGTTGGCCTGGGTAGGGTCGCCGCGTGACGGAGCGCTCGGGATGGAATCAGGAGAACGTTCCGCCGGTGCTCAGGCGTCTGCTGCGGTGGCTGCGCGTCGGCCTACACGCGCTGACGCGGCTTCGCTACCTCGCCGGGCGGGCCGTCGCGAGGATCGGCAGCTCGAGGCCGGTCGCCGCCGTCATCGGCGAGCACAACCCGGCGTTCTCGTGGCTCTTGCCGTGGCTGGTCGCGGGCTTCCTCGCGCTTGCGCTCCTCCCTCTCAACGTCGCGCTCGCCGCCGAGCAGTTCGACGTGCTGCCACTGATCGCCCTGGTGGCCGGCATCGGGCAGAGCGTCGCTTTGATCCTGATCATGGTCCGGCCGTGGACGGCGACGGCCGTGCAGTTCCTGGCCGTCACGGTCTTCTCCGTGGCCATCCCGCCCGACACGGCGGCGGCGCCCTGGCCGCTCACGGTGACCGGCATGTTCACGCTGATCGCGCACGTGGGCCTGATTGCCGCTCGTACCACCCGGCGCAGGGCACTGGAAACCTGGTCGGCGAGCGCGCTGTTGCTCATCGTCGTCGTGCTGCTCGATCCGCGTGGCCGGACCATCACGGACGGGCTGACGATGACGATCCTCTACCTGATCTTCTCCTCCCTCGCAGTCGGTGCCGTGCTGACTACTCGCCGCTGGCGGGCGATCGGTAAGGAGCTCGCCGACGCGCGGCGCGACGTCGAACTCGAGCAGAGTCAGCGGGCGGTCGCCGAGGAACGCACCCGGATCGCACGCGAGTTGCACGACGTCGTCGCGCACAGCATGTCGGTGATCCACATGCAGGCCACCTCGGCGTCGTACCGGATCAAGAGCCTGGACCCGGAGGCGAAAGCCGAGTTCGCGCGCATCGCCGCCGGCGCCCGGTCGACGATGCGGGAAATGCGGCAACTGCTGGCCGTGCTGCGGGACGAGAGCACGGACGCCGCCCTCGCGCCAGTGCCCGATCTGGACCGGCTGGCGGAACTGGTCGAGTCGGCGGGGCGCGCGGGCGTGCCGGTCGAGGTGCGCGAAGCCGACGCCGTGCGGGCATCCGCGCTGCCGGAGGCCGTCGCCTTGACCGCTTACCGCATCATCCAGGAGTCGCTGAGCAACGTGATCCGGCACGCACCAGGAGCCCCCACGGTGATCGATCTGAATATTGAGGGCTCTGATCTTGTTCTGTCGGTCGTGAACGATGCGGCGACGAAGCCGGCTCAGCCCATGGAGGCGCCCGGCCGGACCAGCCACGGGCTGTCGGGAATGCGGGAGCGGGTCCGGTTGGTCGGCGGAACAGTGGAGACCGGCGTGCGCGACGAGGGTGGCTACCGGGTCGTGGCGCGGCTGCCGATGGGAGACCACGAGTGATCCGCGCGCTGATCGTGGACGACCAGTCGATGATCCGGATGGGGATCCGCGCGATCTTGGAGTCGCAGGACGACGTCACGGTCGTCGGCGAGGCGGAGAACGGGCAGCTCGGCGTCGAACGATCGCGTCGCCTGCGCCCCGACGTCGTGCTGATGGACGTCCGGATGCCGGTCCTCGACGGACTGGCCGCGACGAGGGCCCTGCTCGGACCGCAGAGCACCGAGGGGCACACGCCGCGGGTGTTGATGCTGACCACGTTCGACCTGGACGACTACATCTATGCCGCGCTGGAGGCGGGCGCCAGCGGCTTCATCCTCAAGGACAGCGAGCCCGACGACCTGATCCGGGCCGTGCGCGTGGTAGCCGGTGGCGAGGCGTTGCTGGCGCCGAGCATCACCCGTCGGCTCATCGAGAACTTCGTCGAGACGAGGCCGCGGCAGCTGACCGGCGCCACCGCACTCAACGGGCTCACCGCCCGTGAGCGAGAGGTGCTGCGCCTGATGGCGTTCGGCAAGTCGAACGGCGAGATCGCCGCCGCGCTGTACATCTCGGAGCAGACCACCAAGACGCATGTCAGCCGGATCCTGCAGAAACTGGACCTGCGTGATCGAGTCCAGGCCGTGGTCTTCGGGTACGAAACCGGCCTCGTCACGCCCGGCAGTCAGTCCTGACCCGACGCGGCGGAACGGTCGTGGGAACCGTCCGTCGCGTCGGGGCGGCAGGGGCTGTGTCAGCGGATGACGTCGGCCAGAGCCGTGCCGATGACTTTGGAGCCGGCAGCGTTGGGGTGGATCGGGGTGGCCGCCGAAGCGGGGATGAGGCCCTCGATGTAGCGGTCGGCCGGGGCGGCGCAGACGTCGTGGCCGGCGGTGAGCGCAGTGGTGTCGAGGTAGGTGGCGCCGCGGGCGACTGCCTGGTCGCGGAGGACGGCGTTGAGGCTGACGACCTTGGCCTGCAGATAGTCCGCGTCCCTGGCCCAGATCGGCTGGGTGCCCGGGCATCCGCCGGCGCGGATGTACTGGCCGTAGCCGACGACGACGATGCGGGCCTTGGGAGCCCGCTTGCGGATCGTGTCGAGCGCGGCACCGAACTCGGGGGCCCACGCGGTGATCTTCTGCTCGACCTGGTCCACGCCACCGGCGGTGTACTTGTCCGCGCAGGACTTGCCTCGCGGTTCCGGCAGCAGGTTGATGCAGGACAACGCGATGGAGACGAGGTCGACGTCGTTACCTCCCATCGTGATGCTGATGACGTCGGCGTCCGCGGGTACCGCCCACAGCTGCGGGACGGTGAGGAGCTGGAACCCGCTGAGGTCGCCGACCTTCGCGCCCGAGCAGGTCACGTCGGTCAGCCGCGCACCGAGCGTCTTGGCGGCCACGTGCGGGTAGTTGGCGAGCGACCGCAGACACGCCAGGTTCGTCACGTCGGCGGGCGGCACCAGTGGCGCGGCGGCGTACGAGTCGCCGAGCGCCACGTACTTCAGTGGCTTCGGTGGGGCCGCTGACGCGGCCATCGGAACAGTGGCCAGCACCGTGGCGCTGGCCAGGCTGAGCAGGAGCGCGACGGTGCGCCTGCCGACCTTCATGCGGACTCCGTTCTGCCAGCGGACACGACGGCTCGGCGCGGTCGCTGCTGCGACCGACGCTGAAAAACCAGGTCACCGCGTATTACTGGCCGGTAAATTCGGGCGGGTTCATCATCTGGCCGTGCGCGCCGGGGCGCTTCCCCACCGACTCCAGCTTTTCGGGAGGTTCGTTGTGACGCCGAACAACAGCCCGGTTGCGCTCACCGTCGGCGGCGTGAGCGCTGACCAGTGGCTGACCCGCTCGATCCCGGCGCTCACCCCCGCCGTCGTCGCGGAGTTGGTGGACCGCCTGCCCGTCTACGCATCGCTCCCGTCGGAGGAGCTCCGACGGGACATCGCCGGTGTCGTCCAGCGCTCGCTCCGAGCGTTCGCACGCTTTCTCCGCGACGGCGTGCTCCCCACCGACGACGACGTTCTTGCCCTTCGCGAGTCGGCGACCCGCCGCGCGGAGGAGGGGATACCGCTCGAGGCCGTGATCGACGCGTACTTCCTGGGCGCCCAGTACGTGCTCGACGAGCTCACCCGCCAGACCGATCACCGAGGGATCGCCTCGCTGCCAGCGTTGTGCCGACTGCTGCTGGCCTACCTGCGGCCGGTGACGGGGGCGGTGCTCGCCGGGTACGCGCAACACCTCAGCGCCTCGGACAGCGCAGAGCGTGGCGCGCAGCAAACCTTGCTCGCCGCGCTGTTGGACGGGAAGCCCGCTGCCGAAGCCGCCGATCGCGCGGGCGCCACGCTCCCCGCCGGCTACCTGGTGCTCAGCATCGACATCGCCGCCCATCCCGACGAGACGACTCCCGGCGTCGATCCCCTGATCGCGGGCCGCCGCAAGCTGCGACGGCTCAGCACCGAACTGCAGCACGTCAGTCGCGGCGCGGCTCTGACCAGGCTTTCCACCGCCGGTGGCCTGGTGCTGCTACCCATCGCCGGTGAACCCGACTCGTTACCCGAGAGCGAGTGGCTGCGGCTCGCCGGCGATGTGGAGAAGCTCCGTCGGCACTGCGGGGCCGAACTGACCGTCGGCGTGGTCGCCGCCGAACCCAGCGGTGTTGCGGCCGCCGCACGCCTCGCCACCGAGGTTCGGGAGGTGGCCACCGCCGTGGGCCGCGGCCCGGGCGTCCATCGGCTCACCGACGTGCTGCTGGAGTATCAGCTCAGCCGTCCCGGACCCGCCCGCGACCAACTCGCCGTCCTACTTGCTCCTCTCGCCGAGCGTCCGGAGCTGCTCGGCACGCTCCGCGCCTACTTCGCCTGCGACCTCGACCGTCGCCGTACCGGCACCGATCTGCGTGTGCATCCCAACACCGTCGACTACCGGCTACGCAAGATCACGGCCCTGACCGGCCTGGACACCACACCCGGTCCGGACATGCTGCTCCTGCGCGCGGCGCTCACCGCTCAGCAGCATCACGCCTGACCGCGTCGTTGGATCACGGCACAAGATTTTTGGGACACGACGCGATAGCCGCGGACAACACAGGCGTCCTCGGCCTGCCGCGCCGAGGCCACTTACTGAGAGTCTCGACGCAGAGCGAGCGACGGGCCGCTGGGCCCCGGTACCGTCGCTAGCCATGACGTACCCTCCCGACCCGCAGCAGCCGTACGGCACTCCCGCGCCGTCGTCCGGCGCCGGCTCGTCCGGCTCGTCCGGCTCGTCCGGCTCCGGACCGTCCGATCCCGGAGCGCCCGGTGCGGGACCGTACGACCCGGGCCCCTACGGTGCCGGGCCGTCCGGTACCGGGCCCTTACCGCCCCCGCCGTCGTACGGTCAGCAGGCTCCTGGCCAGCCCCCGTACGGGCAGGCGCCGTACGGCCAGGCGCCGTACGGTCAGCAGCCCTACGGCCAGGCGCCGTACGGTCAGCCGCCCCAGGCACCGTTCGGACAACCGCCGTTCGGGCAGCCGCCGAAGAAGTCGTCCGGCGGCAAGATCGCGCTGATCATCGTCGGCGCCGTCGTCGCCGTCTGCTTGGTCTTCGGGGTGATCGGCGCGATCGTGTTCAGCCTCAGCGATTCGGACGACACCGCGACGCCCGACTACAGCTTCTCCCCGCCCGCCGTCACCAGCGGGGTCCCCGATGACCCCCAGCCCAGCGGCAACCAGCCGGCCCCCGGGTCCGAAGGCTCGCTGAACCAGCCGGTTCGCGACGGGGACGCCGAGTACACGGTGAAGTCCGTGAAGTGTGGCGTCACCGAGGTGGGCGAGTACGCCAAGAAGACCCCGAAGGGTCAGTTCTGCCTGATCGAGGCCAGCCTGAAGAACGTCGGCAACGAGGCGATCTCGCTGGTGGTGGCGGGAACCAGCGACCTGATCACCGACTCGGGGCAGAAGTACGAGGCGGACACCGGAGCGACCGTTTCGGCGAATCCGGACGACACCTCGAAGTTCTTGAGCAAGGTCAACCCGGGCAGTAGCGAGGACATGGTTCTGGCTTGGGACATCCCGAAGGACCAGAAAGCCGCCAAGGTTCAGCTCTACGCGGACTTCGGTAGCAGCGGGGTCGTCGTGGCACTCAGCTGATCCTCTGTGATCTGGATGCCGCTGTAGTTACACGGATTCGGTGGGCTCGCCCGTGTGGGGTACGTGGACCACAACAGGGAAGGGGCCCAGGGTGCCGAGCACACCTGACCGGGCCGGTTTCGACGCCTTCGCGGCAGCACACGGCACCGCGCTGCTGCGCTTCGCGTTTCTGCTGACCGGCAACTACCACCTCGCCGAGGACATGCTTCAGGAAGCCCTGATGCGTGTTCACCGGCGCTGGACCAAACTCGAACGCCCGGAGGCGATCAGCAAGTACGTCCGGAAGGCGATCCTGCGGCAGTACCTGTCCTGGCGGCGGCTCCGCTCGTCGGCGGAGATGCCGTCGGCGGTCGCCCCCGACACGCCGCTCCCGGGCAGCGACCACGCGGAACGCTACGCCGAGCGGGATGCGCTCCGGAACGCGCTCACCGCCCTACCCCGGCAGCAGCGTGCCGTCCTCGTCCTGCGCTTCTACGAAGACCTCGACGACACGTCGATCGGCGAGCTCATCGGCTGCTCGCCCATCACCGTCCGTGCCCACGCCAGCCGAGGGCTGGCCCGCTTACGTGGGCAGTTGCCTTCGCAGGAATCGACGAGCACGGCCGAGACGTCTTCGAGGGGGCGCGCCCGATGAACGACACCGAGAAGCTCCTGCGGGACGTGATGGTCGACTGGGCCTCCGGCGTCTCCGCCCGCTCCGATCTGGCCGACGCCGTGCTGGCGCGCGATCGCCGGAAGCGCCGGCGGAAGGTACTCGTCAGTGCCTTCGCCGCTGTGGTGCTACTCGCGAGCGCCGGTGTGCTCTGGGCCATCGCACCGTGGCGCGTGGACAACGAGGCTACGGACCGGCTCGTCCCGGCCTCGCCACCCCGTCCGGCGGACAGCGCTCCGCCCTCGCCGGTCGACTTCGGCTGGCTGCCGACCGGGTACGACAACCTCGAAGCGGCTCTGGTCGCGTCCGACAGCTGGCGGCTCACGGCCTCCAACAAGTCGGCGCCCACCGAGATCGAGCTGACCGTCTCCTCCACCAAGATCCCGGAGATCCGCGGCACTGGTGAGACCGGCACCGTGGAGGTCAACGGGGTCACCGCGACGACGTACTCGGTGCCACCGCACCCGGTCGGGGCCGCCCCGTACGGCACGGTCCCACCGGACGCCGACGGCGCCACCGAGTCCATCACGTTCGAGCGGAAATCCGGCCAGTGGATCCGCGTCTATGCGCACCTCGCCGGCGGGACGAAGTCCCTCGGTCTGACGCGCGACGACCTGCTCCGGATCGCGGACAACCTGGTCGACCGCGAGCGTCGGGTCCCGGACCTGCTGGACGTGGCGGACGCCGACGGGCTGCAGATGGCCTTCAGCCGGTACTCCGAGTGGTTCGGGGCCACCATCGGGTTCGTCCTCACGTCCGGGCCGCCGGCGGAGGAGCAGTGGAGGGTCGACGACTCCGGACAGAAGAGCCTCACGCCGATCATGATCTACCTCGGCTCCCCGGACGCCGTCGAAGGCTTCTCCGGCTACGCACCCCGGGATCCGGTGCTGCAGACCGTGCGGGTGGAGGACCGGACGATCATCCGGAAAGAGAGTGGTCAGAGGCTCTGGAAGAGCGCGGTGGTGCGGTACGCCGACGGGCAGATCGCGGTAGTGCTCGTGCCGAAGACGATGAGCGACGCCGAGCTGATGACGTTCGCCTCCGGCATCACACCGGGCGCGGACTTCAAGCCCGCCCACCGGTGAGCGGGGCGGGGCGCCGTGTCCGGCGCCCCGCCGAGCTCGGCGACGAGGGCCTCGGCCGCTGCCGACGGCCCTCGTCACTCACGGGTTGAGCAACTCCGGGAAGCCGAACGCCGCGACCAGGGCGCGGTCGTGGAACTTGATGACGCGGGAGACGCCGGTGGCGGTGGCGGCCAACACCACCACGCCGTCGGCTCGGAGCGTGCCCTCGGCGTCCCGGTGGTACACCACGGCGGCGGGTTGGCCGTTGGCCGTGGTGGCGACCATCTGCCAGTCGCCCGGTGCGCCCAGAACGTGCGTGCCGAGCATGTCGACGCAGCTCGTCCGGCCGGCTTGCCACTCGCGGAACGGCGTCGCTTCCAGCGTGGCATCCGTGCGTAGCACCTGTTCCAGCATGCGTGCGTCGGCGCGCTCGAAGGCCGCGATGTAGCCGTCGAGCAGCGCCCGTGCCCGCGGGTCGGTCGGTTCGAGGAGTTCCTCGGGTCGGGGGTCGAGTTCGTGCAGCCGGGCGCGGGCGCGCTGCATGCCGCTCTTGACCGCTGCGGTGGTGGTGCCGAGGATCTCCGCGGTCTCGGTAGCGGAGAACGCCAGCACCTCGCGCAGGAGGAGGATCGCGCGCTGGCGCGCCGGAAGGTGCTGCAGGCTGGCGATCAGCGCCAGCCGCAACCTCCGAGAGACGTCCCGTAGGCCTGCATCACGTCGCGGAAATTGACGCCCGCGGCACCGACCCGGATCAGGACCTCGCCTGGGCCGGGGTTCGGCACCGGGGCGTCGGCGATCAGCCGCATGGCCCGCGGACCGTCCAGGGAGGTCTGCTGCAGCGCGCGCATGGTCGCGGGAATGCTCATCGGCGATCAGCCCTGCGTTCGCGTCGACACATCGGAGGAATCGACCGGGCTCGCCGCGCGGACCGCTCCCCGCGATGTGTAGACCTGGGCCACCCGCAAAAAGAATCGGTCCCGCACGTATCAGCCCGCAGAGCAGACCGGCTGCGGCTCGAACCTCACCCGGCCGGTGGGGTCCCGACCGCCCGTTCGACGTCGCTGCGCCAGACCTGTCCCGACGAGGCGGCGTCCGGTGCCGACGCCAGGGACTTCGCCCGCACGGTGTACGGGTGTTCCGGCCCGTAGCTGCCGTCGAAGATGCCGATCGCGCGCGCGAACACCGCACCGGACGCCGCCGCGTCGGCCAGACCGTGGTGGACGAGGCCGAGGTTCATCAGGGTGTGGGCGACGTCCGGGTGGTTCGGTCCGAGCGCCGCCTCGTAGGTCACGAGGGCTCGTCTCAAGACGCGGCGTGCGGCGTCGTAGTCGCCGCGGGCCGAGTGGTAAGTACCCACCCGGAGGAGGACCTCGGCGTCCTGGTGGGTCTTCGCGCCGCTACTGGTGGCGTGCTCGACCGCGGTCGTCGCGTGAACGACCAGAAGCGCGGTCGCCGGCCAGTTCTCTCGTCGCCACGGTTCGGTCGGCAACAACCCGAGAATCACGTCGACGGCATGGCGGGCCCAGGCCTCCCGCTTACGGCCCCGCCCCGGAAGGCCCGATTTGGAGGCGAGCTCGTGGAGGGCGGCCTGGGCCACTCGCGGACTCATGCGGATCCGGCGCTCGTCCCGCCGCGTGACCGATCCGCTGTCGATCAGCGCCGCGATCGTGTCCTCGCGCTCGTGGTCCGACCTGGCGGCCCGCGCCAACTGGCTGGTCAGGGGCGTGTCCAACAGCTCAGGGCGGGACAGCAGCAGTTGGACGTCGATCAGGTCGGGGTCGAGGTGCGCGCAGAGCCGCAGTAGCTCCGCCGCAGCAGGTGAGTTCAGTTGTGGCATCTCGGCTGGTGGCACCGAGACGCCGAGACCCGCTGGCGGCTGCTGGCGAGGGTCGGCGGCAGGCGGCCCGGCGAACGACGCGGGTCGTCTGATTCGGCGGACCGATCGCACGACCAGGAACAGCGCGATGCCCACGACGAGGACGACACCGATGCCCGGCCCGTACGAGGTGAGCGCTGCGGGCCGGGAGGCCGATTCGAACCGGCGGGCCGCCGCCACGTCGGCGTTGGTCGGCGGCGTCGTCGGCTGTGCCCGGGACACCAGCGGATTGTGTGTCACGGGGGGTACGTCCGCGGTCAACGCTTCGATCAGGTCGAGCCGCCCGAAGCCGTAGAGGGGATCGCGGCCCGGCGTACCGGCGTCGTCGGCGGTTGTGATCAGCCGCTGGATGACTCCGCCGGCGGTCAGGTCGGGGAACCGCGACCACAGCAGCGCTGCGGCACCGGAGACCACCGCGGTTGATGCGCTGGTCCCGTCGCCGATGGTGTAGCCGGCTTTGGCGTGGAGCCGTGAGGTGGCCGTGCCGATGCCTTGGCCTGGTGCGGCGAGGACAGCACCCGGGCCGGTGGTCGAGACGGCGGCGATCTGGCCGGTCTGGTTGGTGGCGGTGACGGCGAGGACTCCGGGTAAGGCCGCTGGGTAGAGCATCGTGGTGTCCCTGGGCTGGTTGCCGGCCCCGGCGATTACCAGCACCCCGCGTTGGTGGGCGTAGTCGACGGCCGCGCGGAGGTAGGCGTCGTCGGCGTGGGTGCCCAATGAGCAGTTGATGATCTTCGCGCCGTGGTCGGCGGCCCAGCGTATTCCGGCGGCGATGTCGGGGGAGTAGTCACCGGTTCGGACCGGGAGGACCTGGGCGGCGGGCGCCAGCCCCAGCGCGTGGTCGCCGGCCGGTCCTTTCCCGACGATGAGGCTGGCCATGGCGGTGCCGTGTCCGTCCGGGTCGACGGTCGGGTCGGTGCTCCCCGGGATGCCGAAGACCGCACCGGGCAAGATCCGGCCGCGTAGGTCCGGATGCCCGGCGTCGACGCCGGTGTCGACCACCGCCACGATCACGCCGGCGCCGTTGGACAGTTGGTGTGCCTTCGCGACCTGAAGGCTGCGCAGGTACCACTGGGCATCGTCCAGCGTCTCCGCGTTCGCGGGCCGGGCACCGATGGTCACCAGCAGCAACGACACACCGAGCAGCAGTATCGCTCGCACACCGGCGCGTCCGGTCGAGACCGGACGACACGACGACTGGAACACCGCGCCAGACTCCTGCCACCGCGAGCCGCACCCGACGCCTCTCCGGGGGGCGCCCGGCAGCGATGCAGCAGTGCGGCGGAGCCTATGACTTGGCTGGGCGAAGAACCCCGATTTACGGGTGAGTGTGAGGCTCGTCAAATCTCGGCGTTGTGCCGACGCCGTGATCGCGGGGTGTGGTGAGCTGGTCCAGCAGGCTCTGCCGGATCGTCGGCCGGGTGCCGAAGTTCAGCAGAAATGCCGCTTCCCGCAGCAGTCGCTGCGGATGGCTGTCGATCAACACCGAGCTGCTGCCCTGATGCACGAAGAGCGCGGCCGCGGCGCGCAACGCGAACTCGGAGCTGACCGCACGTCCGACCGGCACGTCCTGCGGCGCCGCCTGCTGCAGCCGTTCGCGGACGCTGGCCAGCTCGGCGGAGAGTGCCGCGCCGTCCTCACCCATCAGCCTGATCGCACGGTCGGCCACCCCGCGGGCGAGGGAGCCGGTGAACCGCAGCGATTCGGCGTCGCCCTCCAGATACTCCGACCTCGGCTGTAGGGCGGTTACCCGGTCGTCGGGCACGAAGTGGTCGTGGAACTCCAGCGTCACCGTCCGGCTGGCCTGCACCGCGATCATCTCCAGCGGCCGGACGGTCATCGAAGCGCTCTCGGTCGCGTCCACGAGCGCCCACACCAGCACGTCGTCTTCCTGGCGCGCTGCGACGTAGAGCGTGTCCACCATGTCCCAGCCGGTCACCCACGGCGCGGTGCCGGTGAACCGCCATCCACCGGGAACGGCGGTGGCGCGCAGCATCGGTGGGCCGGGGCGCGCGGCGGCGCCGATCGCCATGCCGGCCCGGCGCGCACCGGCGGCCAGCGGTGCCAGGTACTCCGCGCGGATCGTCTCGTTGCTGGTCTTCGCCGCGGCGGACATCGCGCCGTGATGCTGCACCCACACAAAAGCCGTGGTGAGACACCCGCCGGCGAGCAACTCGACCACCCGCTGCACCGCCGGGTAGTCGGGCAGGTCGAGAGTGGTCAGCTCCTCCGGCGCCGCGAGGCTGTAGAAGCCCTTCTCCGCCAAGAGGTCGAGATGGGTCTTCGGCACCCGTCCCGACCGCTCGACCTCGATCGCTGCGGGGAACAGGACATCGTCGGCAATGTGCTGGGCGTCGCGCATGGACTGGGACACAGGTCCGCTCCTACGTCGCAAGGCTGCCGCCACCCTATCGCCCACCCGCGGCGCAGGAGCCGTTCCGGCGCTCCGACCCGCGGCAGTTCGACCGCCGCGACCTGCGCCGTCAGCCGGCAGCGCGGTGATCGAGGTAGTTGAGGACGGCGAGTACCCGGCGGTGGTGCTGGCCGGCCGGGGGAAGGCCGAGTTTGCCGAAGAGCGCGTTGATGATGTTGCTGACGGATTTCTCGGTGATCACGAGGCGCTCCGCGATCGCGGCGTTGGAGTGCCCCTCGGCCATCAGCCGCAGGACGTCGCTCTCGCGGCTGGTCAGTGCGCTGAGCGTGTCCGGACCGCGGAGCAACTGGGTGACGACCTCCGGGTCCATGACCGTGCCGCCGCCGGCGACCTGCCGGATCGCGTCGACGAACTGGCGGACGTCGCCGACCCGGTCCTTGAGCAGGTAGCCGATCGCGCCCGCTCGGTCGGCGAGTAGTTCGCGTGCGTAGAGCCGCTCCACGTACTGGGAGAGCATGAGGATCGGCAGTCCGGGGATCGCGCGCCGAGCGTCCAGTGCGGCCCGCAGGCCCTCGTCGGTGAACGTCGGCGGCAGCCGTACGTCCACCACCGCGACGTCCGGTCGCTCGGCGACGATCTCGTCCGCCAGGCGCGTGCCGTCCGGTGGCGCGACGGTCACGTCGAAGCCGTACGCGGTGAGCATCCGGCTCAACCCGTCCCGCAGCAGCACCTGGTCCTCGACGATCAGGACACGCATGGCAGCTCCATTCGCACGTCGGTCGGACCGCCCGGCGGACTGGTCACTTCCACCGTGCCGTCGAACGCGGAGAGCCGACGCTGGATGCCCAGTAGACCCGTCCCGTTGATCGAGTCCGCGCCGCCCCGCCCGTCATCGTGCACGGTGACGTGCAGCAGCGCGCCGTCGTCGAGCAACGTGACGCGAATGCGGGTGGCGTCGGCGTGCTTGATCGCGTTGGTCACGGCTTCGGCGATCGCGAAGTAGGCGGCCGACTCCACCGGCGCGGACAGGCGCCGCTCCAGCGTCAGGTCGAGTTCGACCGGAATCGGGCTGGGCAGGACCAGCGCCCGCACCGCGTCGGCGAGCCCGCGGTCGGCGAGGACCGGCGGATGGATGCCACGAACCAGGTCGCGCAGCTCGGTCAGCGCCGCGCTGGCCCCCGTGCGGGCTTCGGTGAGCATCGCCTTGGCGACGGCCGGGTTCTCGTCGATCAGGTCCTCGGCGACGCCGAGGTTCAGTGCCATGGCGACGAGCCGGGCCTGAGCGCCGTCGTGCAGGTCGCGTTCGATCCGGCGCAGCTCGGTGGCGGACGCGTCGACGGTGGCGGTGCGGTCGATCGTCAGCCGATCCACCCGCGCGGCGAGGCGAGCCGCCGACGTCGGGCGGAGCAGCACGGCCGCGAGCCCTAGCTGCCCGCGGACCAGATACCGGGGGACGCGGTCGGCGATCACGAGGAGCGCGGCGCCCACCGGCACCAGGATCCACGTCCAGGGCCCGGAGCGACCGACCAACTCAAGGACGAGCGGGTCGAAGCTGGTCCGCTCCGGTAGCGCTGCCCGCAGCGCCGGCGCGGTGAGGCACTGCAGCGCCGCGAGCCAGAGCGTGACCGAGACCAAAAGGCTCCCGACGCCGACCACGAACTGGCAGGCCAGCCACGCCGCGTCCCGTGCGGTGGCCGGGTCCCTCAACACGGTCCGCAGCTGCGCGGTGAAGCCGGCGGGCAGCGGCCGGTACGGGGACGGGATCGCGGCGCGTCGTCGCTGCACGGCGGCGAGGCGACGGGATGCCCAGATCACGCCGGCCAACAGCACGACACCCACGCCCAGAACGCTGGTCGGCACGGCTATGACGGCCAGCGCGAGGAGCGCAGGCGCGGGCAACCCGAGCGCGGCGCCGACCGCGAGGGACCCGAGTTCACCTACTCGACTTCGGAGACGTTGCACGGGGCGACGGTAGGCCTCGCGTCGACGGACGGAACAGGGCGCCTGCACCCCGACGAACCGGGGTTTCCGCGCCCTGGGACGCGGAGGCCCGTCCGACCAGTGTGGTTCCCGACGGACAACGACCCCGGGAAGGCACGATGAAGCGAATCGGCACGGCACTGATGACACTGGCGTTGTTGGTCACGGCGCTGCTGGTGGCGGCTGTGCCCTCCGGGGCATCCGCGGCGCCGGCGACCACGGCCACGAAGACCACCGAGGTCACGTTCACCGGCAGCGGCGGCGTCGTACTGCACGGCACGGTGTTCGCTCCGCAGAACGCGGCGGGACGTCGTCCCGGGTTGGTGCTGCTCGAAGGCGCAGGTAACCGGGGCCGTTCCTACCTCCGGGCGGAGGCGGAGGCGTATGCGCGGCGCGGCGTCGTGACGCTGACCTACGACAAGCGGTCGGTCGGGTACTCGATGCTGAAGCGCGACTACGCTGCTCGCCGAGGACGCGCTGGCCGGCGTCCGGACGCTCCAGGGCCGTCCGGACGTCGACCGGGCCCGCGTCGGGCTCTGGGCGTTGTCCGAGGGTGCGTTCGTCGCACCGATCGCAGCCGGCCGGTCGACCGACATCGCGTTCGTGATCACGGTCGGCGCGGTCGGGGTCACGCCGGCGGAGCAGACCGCCTGGCAGTACGGCGAGTACCTGGAGCACACCGGGGTCACCGGGCACCTGGCCCGCACGATGCAGACCACCGTGCTCGGAACGGCGATCGACGCCGGGCTCTTCGCGGAGGCAGACTTCGATCCGGTGCCGTACTGGGAGCGTGTCCGCCAGCCGGTCCTCGCCCAGTGGGGTGAGTTCGACCAGGACGCCGTGCCCGCCAAGAGCAGCCGGCTCATCCGGGCGGCGCTCGACCGGGGCGGCAACCCGCAGCACAGCGTCCGGATCGTGCCGTCGGTCAACCACAACCTGCACACGACCGCCGACAGCGGATTCGACCGCCTTGCGACCCTGCCCAGCGACTACGGGGACGCGGAGGTGGCGTGGATCGACGATCCGTCCCGCCCGCCGACCGGCGTAGCTCTCGCGTCGGAGTCCGCCGGCCCGGACCCGAGGGATCACGGCACGATCTGGGCGCCGATCGCCGCCGCGGTGATCCTCCTGTGCGCGCTCGCCTTCGGAGTGCTCCGAGGTGGCCGGTCCCCGCGTGCCTTCCGGTGGCTCGCCGTGCTCGCCCCGGTCACCATCCTCTGGACGCTCGGCTACCAGTTCTTCCTCCTGGTCACCGCAGGCAAAGTGACCGGTCCGGTGGTCGCGGGCGCACCGGTTGCCTGGCTGGTCGCGCAGTTGCTCGCGGTGGCCGCCACGGTGGCGGCCGTCGCGGTAGCGGTGGCCTTCCGGAACCCGCAGACGATCGGGGCGGTCGGACGGGTCCGGACCGGCTTCCTCGCCGTCGGCGGCGCCCTGTTCGTCCCCTGGGCGGTGTACTGGGGACTGTTCTGGATCTGAGAGGGCCAGGCGTCCGGCGGAGGCGAGCGCGCCCGAGCCGGACGCCTGTCGGCTCATACGCCGGCGTAGGAGTGCATGCCGATCGAGCGGGCGGGGTCCAGAGACCTGCCCGCTCTCCGGCGCGGACGGACCGGACGGGTTCGTTGTCGGTGACTGGCCCGCCTTGACCAGCGACGAAGAGCAACTTTAGGGTTGCGCAAAGGGTGTCGGGTCGAGGAGTGCGGAGATGGTCGCCGAGCTGGAGGTGCTCTCGGCTCTGTCCGACCCGACCCGGTGGCAACTGCTCAACGAGATCGCCGACCGGGGCGGCACCACCGCGACCGTTCTCGCCGTCGGCCGGCCGGTGAGCCGACAGGCCGTGGTGAAGCATCTCGGCGTCCTGGAGCGCGCCGGCCTGGTGACGAGCCGGCGCGCCGGCCGGGAGATGCGCTACTCGGTGCGCACCGAACGGCTGGATCAGACCGCGCGGTGGATGGCCGAGGCGGCGAGCCGGTGGGACGCGCGGCTGGCCAGGATCAAGGAACTGGCCGAGCGGGCGGACCCGTAACCCGCTCGGAACGCTCCCGCTAGGCGGCCGACGAGCGTTCCGCCATGGCGTCCGGTGCCGGTGTTGCGTCCACTACGGGCGTCGACGTGGTCCACGAGCGGAGCCCGATCCAGATGAGAGCGACTGCGAGCGGAATCGCGACGACCTGTACCCGCATCGCGAGCTGAACGCCCTCGGTCAGATCTGCCTGAGTGGCGGCGATGGCGGCGAAGATCGGGATGCCGATCGTCACCGCGATCTGCTGAGCGAGTGACGTGAGGCCGGTCGCCAGGCCGGCCTGGGACTCCTCCAGGTTCGAGGTGGCCGTGACCGTGTAGGCCACGATCGCGGTGACGTGCCCGAAGTACAGCAGGAACAACGACGGGACGACGAGGTACAGGCTCGTCATCGACCCGTTGATCAGCAGCATCGGAGCCACCATGAGCCCTTGCGCGAGCAGACCGATGGCGAGGACGGGCCGGTAGCCGTAGCGGCCGATCAGGCGCCCGGCGAGGATCCCGGCGAACACCGCGGCAAGACCGGGGAGACCGAACACCAGGCCCGTGGTGAACGGCGCGAGGTCGAGCACCTCCTGCAGATAGACGGTCAGGACGAAGTTGAGGCCGGTGGCCATCACGAACGCCACTACGCCGGCGAAGTTTCCCCACTTGACGGTCGGCCGGTTGAGCAGTCGCAGGGAGACCAGTGGCGACTTGGCGCGGGTCTCGATCAGCCAGAAGATGCCCAGCAGGACCGCGCCGGCGACGACGGCGACCCAGTTGTGGAGCAAGACCCCGTAGACGAGCGCGAGTAGGCCGGTCGTGACCGAGACGGCTCCGGGCACGTCGAGTCGCACGCCCGTCGGGCGGACGCTCTCGGTCACCACGAACGGAGTCAGCGCGACGATGATGAGTGCGACCGGCACGTTGATCCAGAACGCCCATCGCCAGTCGAGCGCGCTGACCAGGCCGCCACCGACCAGTGCGCCCACGGTGAAGCCGCCGGAGAGCAGGGCGCCGTTGAGGCCGAGGACGCGTGCCCGGGCCCGGTCGTCCGCGACGGCGGTGATGAGGAGGGCCATCGAGGCGGGGATCGCGATCGCGTTGGCGAAGCCCTGCAGGACGCGTGCGGTCAGCAGGGCTCCGGCGCTGGTGGCGAACCCGCCCAACAGCGAGGCCACGAGGAGCAGGACCATCGCGATGAGGAACAACCTGCGGCGTCCGAAGAGGTCCGCCACCCGACCGAACAGCAGGGTGAAGCCGGCCGCGGGCAACGCGTAGGCGCTGGCGATCCAGGGCAGGTCGGCGATCTCGAGGCCGACGCCCTCGCCCATCTGGGGAAGCGCCACGTTGAGGATGGAGAAGTCCACGGACAGCATGAAGGCGGCGCCGAGGAGCACGACCAGCGTCAGCCGCTGTCGACCGCTGAATTGTGTCGGCGCGTCTCGATCGATGGTCATGAGGTCGTTCCCTTCGTCGCTTTCCCAGGTGCAACCCGACAGTTGCACATTGCCCAATGAGCTGCAACCCTCGGGTTGCACAAGGACGAGTGGAAGCGTGCGATCGGGCGGGTTGTTGCTGCAGACCAAGGGCTCGATCGAACATGGAGGCTGTCGATGGCGACTGACCTGGCGGATCTCACAGCGCGTGCGGAACGGCTCCGAGCGCTGCACCACGGTGAGATGTTGGTGCTGCCCAACGTGTGGGACGCGGCGAGCGCGACGATCGTGGCCGAGGCGGGGTTCCCGGCGGTTGCGACGGCCAGCGCAGCCGTCTCCGCGATGCTCGGCTACCCCGACGGCGAGGGCGCTCCCTGGCAGGAGATGTTCGCCGCGGCGGGACGAATCGGCCGGGTAGTGACGGTCCCGCTCACGGTCGATGCCGAGGCGGGGTACGGCTTGCCGCCGCGGGAACTGGTGGACCGGTTGCTGGACGTCGGCGCGGTCGGCTGCAACCTGGAGGACACCGACCATCGGGCGGGCGGACTCGTCGAGGCCGGCGCGCACGCGCAGTGGCTCGCGGACGTACGCTCGGCCGCCGACGACGCCGGGGTGCCGGTCGTGATCAACGCCAGGGTTGACGCGTTCCTGCCGAACAGCGGGGTAGCCGAGCCGGACCGCCTGGCCGAGGCCATCCGGCGAGGCCGCCTGTACCGGGAGGCCGGCGCCGACTGCATCTACCCGATCGGTGCCCAGCGCAGGGAGGACGTCGCCGCCCTGGTCGCGCTACCCGGCCCGATCAACGGCAACACCGGCAAGGAGCTGGATCTCGCCGCGCTCCGGGAACTGGGGGTGGCGCGCGTGTCCTACGGCCCTCGCTTCTACCGCGCGGCTCTGGCCGACCTCAAAACCGCCGTTCACCAGCTGCTGGCCTGATCGAAGGCGACCGGCTGACGCGTCACCGGGCCGTTGCCATGCGGACCAGCCACGGCCAGGCTGGTCACCGTGGCCGATGAAGCTCACCCCGCGCCCGCGTCCCTCTCGTTCGAGCCGCTGACCCCCACCGCGTACCTAGACCGCGCCGCCGCGGCGCACGGCGACCGCGTCGGCGTGCTCGACGGCGAGCAGCGGTGGACCTATGCGCAGCTCCACGACCGCTGCACCCGGCTGGCCGGAGGCCTCGCTCCGCTCGCCTCCGGTCGTCCGGTGGCGGTGCTGTCGCCGAATACGCACGTGCTGTTGGAGGCGAACTTCGGGGTTCCGTGGTCGGGGTCGCCGCTGGTCGCGATCAACACGCGGTTGTCGGCGACCGAGATCGCCTACATCCTCGAGCATTCGGACGCGGCGGTGCTGATCCACGACCGGTCCTTCGACGCGCTGGTCGACGTCGTGTGCGCCGGGCTCGCGTCGCCACCGCGCCGCATCCGGGCCGGCGCGGACTACGAGCAGCTGCTGGCCGGGGCGAAACCGCTGCACCGCACACCGGAGGACGAGCGCGCTCTGCTCTCGATCAACTACACCTCCGGTACGACCGGACGGCCGAAGGGAGTCATGTACTCCCACCGGGGCGCGTATCTGCAGTCGGTGGCCATGGTCGGCCACACCGGCCTGAGTCCGAGCGCCGTCCATCTCTGGACGCTGCCGATGTTCCACTGCAACGGCTGGTGCTTCCCCTGGGCCGTGACCGCCGCCGCGGCAACCCACGTCTGCCTGCCGAAGCTCGACCCGGCGGAGGTGTGGCGACTGGTGCGCGAGGAGGGGGTGACGCACCTGAACGGCGCGCCGACCGTCTTGACGATGATCGCGTACGCGAAGGAGGCGGCACCGCTGCCGGCCGGCCACACCGTCCGGGTAGCCACCGGAGGTGCACCGCCGTCGCCGGCGATCCTGCGCCGGATGGCTGAGTTGGGCTTCGACGTCACGCACCTCTACGGGCTCACCGAGACGTACGGACCGGCGATGATCTGCGATTGGCGTCCGGAGTGGAATGGCTTGGACGCCGACGTGCAGGCGCGGATGAAGGCCCGGCAGGGTGTGGGCAACCTGATCTCGTGCACCGCCCGGGTGATCGGGGACGACGGCACCGACGTGCCCGCCGACGGCCGGACGACCGGTCAGATCGCGCTGCGGGGCAACAACGTGATGCTCGGGTACCTCGACGATCCGGCGGCCACCGCGGCGGCGGCCCCGGACGGGTGGTTCCGCACCGGAGACATCGGGGTCGTCCATCCCGACGGGTACGTCGAGCTCCGCGACCGCTCCAAGGACGTGATCATCTCCGGAGGGGAGAACATCGCGTCGGTCGAGGTGGAGCAGGCCCTCATGGACCACCCGGCGGTGCTGGAGGCCGCGGTGATCGCGGTTCCGGACGAGCGATGGGGTGAGGTGCCCGCCGCCTACGTCACCCTGCGGGAAGGCGTGTCGGTGTCCGAGGAGGAGCTGATCGAGCACGTCCGTGCGCGGCTGGCGCGGTTCAAGGCCCCCAAGCAGGTGACGTTCGGCGATCTGCCGAAGACGTCCACCGGCAAGGTCCAGAAGTACCTGCTGCGCGAGCAGGCTTGGGCCGGGCACGAGCGTCGTATTCACTAGCCGCTCTGAACTGCGGTTGTATCGATGTGGCACGCCAGTGGTGCCAAGTCTGAGCCACAATTCCTTGCCTGTGTGCCATGCGTGTGCCATCATGGCGTCATGGACTTGACCTCGTATGTGAGCAACCTCGGGCGTGAGTTCGCCACGCTCGCCGAAACCGGTGGCGAGGAGACGCGTGCGCTGGTCGAGCGCCTGAGCGGGTCGCTCGAGTCGGCGATCCGGATGACGCTGCTGGAGGCGCTGTCGGCCGCCGCCGACGAGATCACCCGCGACTTGGCGCCCGGCTCGGTGGAGCTGCGCCTGCGCGGACGCGATCCGGACTTCGTCGTGACCGCGCCGCCCGCGGAGCCGCTCGACCCCGCAGCCGACGGCGCCTCGACGCCAGCGGCCGGCGCGCCCGAGAGCGAACTGCTGATCAACGAGGACGGCCCGGCCGCGCGCATCAACGTCCGCCTGCCCGAGCAGCTCAAGGCCGCGATCGAGGAGGCCGCCGCCAAGGAGGGCAGATCGGTCAACGCCTGGCTCACCCGAGCGGCCGCTGCCGCGTTGCAGCGCGCCGACCGCGAGGAGCGTCCCGAGTCGCGCGGCGGCAAAAAGCGGGCCAAGCAAGGTCTCACCGGCTGGGTGCGCTAGCCGCACCGCGTTCCGCATACATCGTCCCTGACCTGCGGGGACGACTCGTCTACCCAGGATGTGGGGACAACTATGCCCAATTACGTAACGCCCGAGCCGATCGTCGTCACGATCGAACTCGGCGTCGTCGGCGAAGTACGACTCACCGCGAGCGACCGGGCCGACACCGTGGTGGAGGTACGGCCGAGCGACGAGGCCGACGAGTCCGACGTGAAGACCGCGGCTCAGGTCCACGTCGACTACGCCGACGGTGTCCTTCGGATCACCGGTCCGAAGCGCACCTTCGACTTCTCCAAGAAGTCCAAGTCGGTCGACGTGTCGATCGAGCTGCCGAGTGACTCCCAGGTAGCCGGTCACCTTCTGATGGGCGATGTCCGCAGCGCCGGCCGGCTCGGGGAGTGCACGTTCAAGACCACCGGCAAGGTCTGGCTCGAACGAACCGGTGCGCTGCGCCTGCACACGGGCTTCGGCCCGGTCACCGTCGGCAGCGTCACCGGCAGCGCCGACGTCTCCACCGCCAGCGGCAAGATCCAGATCGGCGCGATCGAGGGCGATGTGCTGGCCAAGAACTCCAACGGTGAGACCACGATCGGCACGGCAACCGGCGACGTGCGAGTGCGTAGCGCCAACGGCGACATCGACGTCGAACGGGCCGGCGCCGGCGTCGACGCGAAGACGTCCAACGGCAACATCCGCCTCGGCGAGGTGGTCCGCGGCTCGGTCGTCCTCGGGACCGCCGCGGGTGATCTGGACATCGGCATCGCCGAAGGCACCGCCGCCTGGCTGGAGGTGAACACCGGGTTCGGGCACGTCCGCAACCTGCTGGAGAACGCCCTCGGACCCGATGAGGCCGACGAAACCGTCGAGGTCCGCGGCCGCACCAGCTACGGCGACATCACCATCCGCCGCTCCTGATCTCGAGCGGGCTTGTTCGACGTGACCAACGCTCTGAAAGGCGCGAAGCATGGAGAAGCAGAACCCGGCGATCCGGGTCCACGGTTTACGCAAGTCCTATCAGCAGCTGCCCGTGCTCGAAGGCGTCGACTTCGAGGTGGCCGCCGGGAGCATCTTCGCGCTGCTCGGCTCCAATGGTGCCGGCAAGACCACGACCGTGCGAATACTCGCCACCCTCCTCCAGCCGGATGACGGCACGGCGAGCGTCAACGGATTCGACGTCGTGTCGCAGCCGGCGCAGGTCCGGGAGTCGATCAGCCTGACCGGGCAGTTCGCCGCGGTCGACGAGATCCTCACCGGCCGGGAGAACCTGGTCATGATCGCCAAGTTGCGCCAGGTGCCCAACCCCCGCCGGGTCGCGGACGACCTGCTCGAACGATTCGGTCTCACCGACGCGGCCGGACGCCGGGTCGCGGCCTACTCGGGCGGCATGCGCCGCCGCCTCGACATCGCGATGAGCCTCATCGGCGATCCGCCGGTCATCTTCCTCGACGAGCCGACCACCGGTCTCGATCCGGAGGCGCGCATCGAGGTCTGGCAAGTGGTCAAGAACCTCGCCACCAGCGGTACCACGGTCCTCCTCACGACCCAGTACCTGGAGGAGGCCGAGAAGCTCGCCGACCGGATCGCGATCCTGCACCGCGGCACGATCATCGTGTCCGGCACCTTGGCGGAGCTGAGGAAGCTGCTTCCGTCCGCAAAAGCCGAGTACGTGGAGCGGCAACCCACGCTGGAAGAGATCTTCCTGGCGATCGTGGGACGCGACAAGACCGCCGAGAGCAGCCAGGGGGGCCAGCGATGAGCGCGCACTTCGTCAGCGACACCGGTGTGATGCTCGGCCGCTCGGTGCGCCACGTCACGCGCAGCTTGGACACGATCATCACGGTCACGGTCATGCCGATCGCGTTCATGTTGTTGTTCGTCTACGTGTTCGGTGGCGCCATCCAGGCCGGCACCGACAACTACGTCAACTACTTGATGCCCGGCATCCTGCTCATGGCGATCGCCACCGGCATCTCGTACACCGCGTATCGACTCTTCAACGACCTGCAGGGCGGCATCTTCGAGCGGTTCCACTCGATGCCGATAGCGCGCTCGTCCGTGCTGTGGGGACACGTGCTGACCTCGCTGGTGTCCAACACGATCTCCGTGGGGGTCATCCTCTTGGTAGGGCTCGTGATGGGATTCCGCTCATCGGCGGGAGTGCTGGACTGGCTCGCCGTGGCCGGGATCCTCGTGCTGTTCACGCTCGCGCTGACCTGGGTCGCGGTGATCTCCGGGCTGTCCGCGTCCACCCCGGACGGAGCGTCCGCCTTCTCCTATCCGATCATCTTCCTGCCGTTCGTGAGCTCCGCGTTCGTCCCCACCGAGACGATGCCCGGGCCGGTGCAAGCGTTCGCGGAGAACCAACCGGTGACCTCCATCGTCAACACGATCAGGGCGCTGCTGGAACAGCAGCCGGTCGGCAACGACATCTGGATCTCCCTCGGCTGGTGCGTCGGCATCCTGGTCGGCGCGTATGCCGTCGCCATGGCCGTCTACCGGCGCAAAGTCTCCTGAGACAGCAGCCCGCTCGGCCGGGCGGGCACCGAGCCGTCCCGGTTCGGTGCCCGCCCGGCCTTCGAGCCGTTAGCTCTTCGGTTGGCCGGGCGTGAGCAGCCCGGCGACGACGGCCGCACCCGCGGCGGCGAGCGCGGCGACGAGGAAGCCGTCGCGGAACCCGGTGAGGGTGTCTCCGACGAGGCTGGCGGCGGCGACGCTGGAGACCACGGCGGCGCCGATCGACGCTCCGAATTCGTGGAACGTGCTGACGATCCCGGAGGCGATGCCCGCTTCGTGCGGCGCAACCTGACCGAGGGCGGTGGCCGAGGCGACGACGAACAGAACACCGGTGCCCGCTGCGGCGACAGCCACACCGGAGACGACGGCGGCGGGGTGGGTCGACAGCGCGGGCACGGCCATGCCGACGGCGGCGATGATCAGCCCACCCACCGCGAGCGCGCGGGCACCGAGCCGGGCGATCGTCCGTCCGGTGAGCTGGGCACCGAGGATGGTGGCCAGGGCGACGGGCAGGAAGAGCAGACCGGTGTGCAGGGCGCCGTAGCCGCGGGCTTGCTGGAAGTAGAACGTGCCGAGGAAGAACACCGCGATCATCAGCGCGGTCGCCATGAGGATCAGGAACGTTCCGGTCGCCACCGGTCGCCGGGCGAGCAGGGCGACGTCCATCAGCGGGTATCGGGCCCGCTTCTGCCAGGCCGCGAAGGCCGCGTAGCCGATCACCGCCGCCAGCAGCAGCCATCCGGTGGCTGGGGTGAGCCACCCGTGGTCGCCCGCGCGGATGAGGGCATAGATGACGGCCGTCGACGATGCGGTCACCAGCAGCGCCCCCAACACGTCTAGCCGGCCGCGCGGCGCCGCCCCGCCGCGGCTGGGGAGCATGACCGCGAGTGCGGCGACGATGATCAGGCCGATGGGTACGTTGATGTAGAAGACCCACGGCCAGCCCGGACCGGCGGTGATCAGTCCGCCCAGCAGCACGCCCAGTGCCGCGCCGCCGCCACCGAGTGCCGACCACACGCCGAGCGCCTTGTTGCGTTCGTCTCCGGCGAACAGGGTGACGACCAGCGACAGGCCCGCCGGCGAGAGCAGCGCCGCGCCGACGCCTTGGGCGACGCGACCGCCCAGCAGCATCTGCGCGGATCCGGCCAGCCCGGTCACCAGGGACGCCGCCGTGAAGATCAGCAGGCCGGCGAGGACCACCCGCTTGCTTCCCACCAGGTCGGCCAGGCGACCTCCGAGCAGCATGAGACCGCCGAACGCCAGCGTGTAGGCGCTCACGGTCCAAGTCAGTGCGGCCCGGCTCAGATCGAGGTCGGCCTCGATGTGCGGCAGGGCGATCGCGACCACGGTTACGTCGAGGATGAGCATCAGTTGGGCGATCCCGAGAAAGCCCAGGATGCGCCATCGCAGTGGGTGTGGCGTCTCGGTGGTCGTCGCGGTGTCGGGGGTGTTCATGGTCGGCCTCCAGGCGCTAACTCGTATGCGGGAGTACGAGATACAAGGCCGAGGCTAACGCGTACATTCCCGTACGAGCTAATGTGGGGACATGACCTCCGCCGATACGCGTCCTCGGCGGCGCGCTGACGCCGAACGCAGCATCGCCCGCATCGTCGCCGCGGCCCGCGCGAGCCTCAGCCGCGATCCGGACGCCACCGTCGACGACATCGCCAAGGCGGCTGGTGTGGGCCGGATGACGCTGTACGGGCACTTCCGCGCGCGTCCCGAGTTGGTCGAGGCGGCCCTGGTCGACGCGTTGCGGAGCGGCGAGGAGGTGCTCGGCGGCGTCGACCTCGGCGGTGATGCGCGCCACGCGATGACCCGGCTGCTCGCGTCGAGTTGGGCGCTGGTCGCCGAGTCGGCGGCGCTGCTGACCGCGGCCCAGCGGGTGCTGCCCGCCGGCCGTCTGCGGGACCTCCACGCCGGCGCGGCCGAGCGGGTCGAGGAGCTGATCCGTCGAGGCCAGCAGCAGGGTGTCTACCGCACCGACCTGCCGATCACCTGGCTGGTCAACGCGGTGCACTACGTCTTGAACGGGGCCGCCGAAGAGCATCGCCTCGGACGCCTCGAGGCAGCGCAGGTCGCCGGCGTCGTGACCGCGACGGTGCAATCGATCCTGGCCGTACCGCCGCCGAATGCGCAGGTTCCGGCGGAACCGGCCGATGGCTGACCGGCAGCCGCGCGGAGTCGAGGAACGTGGGCCGGGTTGATACCCCTAGGGGGTAGCCGTATAGTGGCTGAGGCGGGCGTCCTCGAGCTCGGTCGGCAACCGTCGGCCGGAGGCCGCCGCGAGGAGGAGATCGACGTGGCGACGAAGACCTACACCGTGACCGGCATGACCTGCTCGCACTGCGTCGGCTCGGTGAGCTCGGAGATCAAGCAGATCCCGGGCGTCACTGATGTCCAGGTCGACCTGGCCAGTGGCGAGGTCACCGTCACCAGCGACCAGCCCGTCGACGAAGCCGCGGTTGCGGCCGCCGTCGACGAGGCCGGCTATGAACTAGCGAGGTAGTCGTGCGAACTTCTGTCAGGGTGGGTGGCTTCGCGCTCGGGCTGGTCGCGGTGTTCGCAGCCAGCCTGGGTCTCGGCCAGGTAACCGGGGTACCGGGGACGGCGGCGACGCCGGTCGCCGACGCGCACACCGAGCACAGTCTCAGCGGTGCAGCCGAGCCGCGCAGCGAGGCGGACCCCGTTCCGGCGGGCCTGCAGGTGACCGAGGACGGCTACCGGCTGGCGCCGGTGAGCACGGCGCTGGCCACGGACGCCGTCCGGCCGTTCCGCTTCCGCGTCCTCGGGCCGGACGGGGCACCGGTGACCCGATACACCCGCAGCCACGACAAGGATCTCCACCTGATCGTGGTCCGCCGGGATCTGTCGGGCTTCCAGCACGTGCACCCCAGCCTGGCGGCGGACGGCACGTGGTCGGTTCCGCTGCGGGTCGCCGCGGCAGGGCAGTACCGGGTGTTCGCCGATTTCCAGCCGGCCGGTCGGTCCGAAGGGCTGACCTTGGGCGTCGACGTACCTGCGCCCGGTGAGTTCCGGCCGGTGGCGCTGCCTGCCGCCGCGCGGACCGCGACGGTCGACGGATACACCGTCACGCTCGGCGGGCAGCTGACGGCAGGATCGTCGTCGAAACTGACGTTGTCGGTCAGCCGGAACGGCAAGCCGGTGACCGACCTGCAGCCTTACCTGGGCGCGTACGGTCACTTGGTGGTGCTGCGCGACGGCGACCTGGCGTACCTTCACGTACACCCGGACGGTGTTCCCGGTGACGGCAGGACTCCGGCCGGACCGCAGGTGACGTTCTACGCCGACGTGCCGACGGCGGGCACGTACCGGCTGTACCTGGACTTCCAGCACGGCGGTCGGGTCCGGACGGCGGAGTTCACCGCGGTTGCGGCATCGTCCGGAGAGGGCACGGCTGAGCCTGGGCCTTCCGGGTCGGCGCCGGCCGGAACCCCATCGGCGACCGCCCCGCCTGCGGCCTCCCCGTCCGCGGTCCCCCCGTCCGCGGTCTCCCCGTCCGCGGCCGACGAGCACTCCCACGAATAGGAAGAGCAGCCATGGCATCCGTCGTCAGGCCGTTGCCGACGGCCCCGAACCAGATCGAGTTGTCGATCGGTGGCATGACCTGCGCCTCCTGCGCCGCGCGGATCGAGAAGAAGCTCAACCGGCTGGACGGCGTCACCGCCACGGTCAACTACGCCACCGAGAAGGCGAGCGTGCGCTTCCCGGCGGAGGTCAGCCCTCAGGACCTGATCGCCACCGTGGAGAAGACCGGCTACACCGCGCAGCTGCCTCCGCCACCGAAGGCGTCGACCGACGATCCGGCCGAGAAGGCCCAGCCGGCCGACGAGCTGTCCGCACTGCGTACCCGCTTGTGGACGTCGGTGGTCCTCACCGTGCCGGTGGTGGTGCTGGCGATGGTGCCGGCGTGGCAGTTCACCTACTGGCAGTGGCTGTCGCTGACGCTCGCCGCGCCCGTCGTCGTCTACGGCGGGCTGCCGTTCCACCGGGCGGCGTGGACGAACCTGCGCCACGGCGCCGCCACCATGGACACGCTGGTGTCGATGGGCACGCTCGCCGCGTTCGGCTGGTCGCTGTGGGCGCTGTTCTTCGGAACCGCCGGTACGACCGGCATGACGCACCCGTTCAGCCTCGACATCAGCCGCACGGACGGTGCGGGAGCGATCTATCTCGAGGCCGCCGCCGGGGTGACCGCGTTCATCCTCGCCGGCCGCTACTTCGAGGCGCGGTCCAAGCGCCGCGCCGGCGCCGCGATGCGAGCGCTGCTCGAGCTCGGGGCGAAGGACGTCGCGGTGCTGCGCGGCGGTGCTGAGCAGCGCGTCCCGGTGGCTGACTTGGTGGTCGGCGACCGGTTCGTCGTCCGCCCGGGAGAGAAAGTCGCCACCGACGGTGTGATCGAGGACGGCACGTCGGCGGTCGACGTCAGCATGCTCACCGGGGAGTCCGTGCCGGTCGAGGTCGGCGTCGGCGACTCGGTGACGGGTGCAACGGTCAACGCCGGCGGGCGGCTGATCGTCCGGGCCACCCGGGTCGGGGCGGACACCCAGCTGGCGCAGATGGGCCGGCTGGTCGAGCAGGCGCAGACCGGTAAGGCCGACGTGCAGCGGCTGGCCGACCGGATCTCCGGCGTGTTCGTGCCGATCGTGATCGCCCTGGCCGTCGGCACGCTGGGCTGGTGGGCCGGTTCCGGCGCCGGGTGGACCGCGGCGTTCACGGCCGCGGTCGCGGTGCTGATCATCGCCTGCCCGTGCGCGCTGGGCCTGGCCACTCCGACGGCGCTGCTGGTCGGTACCGGCCGGGGTGCGCAGCTGGGCATCCTCATCAAGGGTCCGGAGGTCTTGGAGTCCACCCGCACGGTCGACACCGTGGTGCTCGACAAGACCGGGACGGTCACCACCGGCCGGATGACCCTCGTCGACACGGTGCCCGCCGACGGGCAGGACCGCGACGAGCTGCTGCGCGTGGCCGGGGCGGTCGAGGCCGGCTCCGAGCACCCGATCGCACAGGCGGTGGCCCGTGCTGCCGCCGAAGCGACCGGACCGCTGCCGCCGGTCGAGGAGTTCGGCAACGTCGAGGGGCTCGGTGTGCGCGGCACCGTCGACGGCCGGAAGGTGGTCGTCGGCCGGCTGCGGCTGCTGCGCGAGGAGAGCCTGGCGGTGCCCGCAGAGGTGGAGCGGGCACGGGCCGCAGCGGAAGCCGCCGGGCAGACGGCGATCGCGGTCGGCTGGAACGGAGCCGTCCGGGGTGTGTTGGCGGTCGCCGACGTGGTCAAGCCGACCAGCCGCGAGGCGGTGGCCGCGCTGCGTCGTCTCGGTCTGACGCCGGTGCTGCTCACCGGGGACAACGCGACGGTGGCCCGCGCGGTCGCCGACGAGGTCGGCGTCGAGGAGGTCATCGCCGAGGTGCTGCCCACCGACAAGGTGGAGGTCGTGAAGCGGCTGCAGGCCGAGGGGAAGGTCGTGGCGATGGTCGGGGACGGCGTCAACGACGCCGCCGCGCTCGCGCAGGCCGACCTCGGGTTGGCGATCGGAACCGGAGCCGACGTCGCGATCGAGGCTTCCGACCTCACGCTGGTCCGCGGGGATCTCCTGGCGGCCGTCGACGCGATCCGCCTCTCGCGGCACACGCTGCGGATCATCAAGAGCAACCTGTTCTGGGCCTTCGCCTACAACATCGCCGCGCTGCCGCTGGCCGCCGCCGGTCTGCTCAACCCGATGATCGCGGGGGCGACGATGGCGCTCTCCTCGGTGTTCGTGGTCGCCAACAGCCTGCGCCTGCGACGCTTCAGCGCCGTCCGCTAGCCGGCCCCCCGAGGCGTTGCACGGTTGCTGCCCTTATACGGGCCGCAACCGTGCAACGCCTCTTTCTGGTCCTATCCTGGGCGGGTGCTGCGGCGGTGGACCAGCTTGCTCCGGGGGCTGGTCGAACTCTGTGTGAGCAGGACGTAGAACGCCCGGCCGGGTTCTCGTAACCCGTCCGGAGCGGTGTTGCCCGGACGGCTGTCCTACTCCGTTCGACCACACAGAGGTCTTTCACCCATGAAGCGACTTGTAGTTCCTGCTGCCGTGTTCGCCGTCCTGGCGCTGGCCGCCTGCGGCGACGACTCGGACATGAACGGCATGGACCACGGCTCCAGTGCGACGAGTTCGGCACCGGCGTCCGCTACGGCGTCACCGTCGGTCAGCACCGAGCACAACGCCGCGGACGTGACGTTCGCGAAAGACATGATCGTGCACCACCGGCAGGCCGTCGAGATGGCCGAGATGGCCGCTACCAGGGCCGCCGACGCGGACGTCAAAGCCCTCGCGGCGAAGATCGAGCAGGCCCAGCAGCCCGAGATCGACACGATGTCCGGCTGGCTGACCGCCTGGGGCGAAACGGTGCCCGACGCCAAGGCCGGCATGGACCACGGGGGCATGGGCTCCTCGTCCACGCCGATGCCGGGCGGGATGACCGACGCGCAGATGGGTCAGCTGCACGAGGCATCCGGTGCGGCGTTCGACAAGATGTTCCTGGCCATGATGATCGAGCACCACGAGGGCGCGATCACGATGGCCGGGACCGAGCAGCAGTCCGGTGAGAACTCGCAGGCCAAGCAGCTGGCCGGCACGATCGTCACGGATCAGACCGCGGAGATCACGACCATGCGGAGCCTGCTGCAGAAGGGCTGACACCACGAGGCGGGGACACCCGGTTCGGGTGTCCCCGCCTCTGTTCGCCTCTACGGTCAGACCGGCGTCGGAGTGAGCCGGACCCGCCGCAGCAGCTGGGCGTTGAGCGCGACGACGATCGTCGATGCGGACATGAGCACCGCGCCGATCGCGGGACTGAGCGTGATCCCGGCCCACGCCAGGACCCCGGCCGCCAGCGGGATGGCGATCACGTTGTAGCCGGCGGCCCAAGCGAGGTTCTGGACCATCTTGCGGTAGGACGCCCGTGAGAGCCGGATCACGCCGGTGACCCCGCGCGGGTCGGAGGAGGCGAGGACCACCCCGGCGGATTCGATCGCGACGTCGGTGCCCGCGCCGATGGCCAGGCCGACGTCGGCTCGGGCCAGCGCCGGCGCGTCGTTCACGCCGTCACCGACCATCGCCACGGTCAGCCCGCGAGCCTGCAGGTCGGCGACTGCACGGTCCTTGTCGGCCGGCAGCACCTCGGCGAACACCTCGTCGACGCCGGGGCGGAACCCCAGGTCGGCCGCGACCGCCTCGGCGACGGGCCGGGCGTCACCGGTGATCATGACGATCTTGCCGACGCCCTGGTCACGCAGTTCGGCGATGGCCTGGCGCGCCTCGGGCCGCACCTCGTCCTCGAGCGCGAAGGCGCCGAGCACCTCCGGCGCCCCGTCCACGCGGACCAGGTGCAGGACCGCGGCGCCGCGCTGCGACCACGCCCCGGTCGACGCGGCCAGGTCGTCGGGCGCCGAGGCGCCCAGTTCGCGCAGCAGGGCCGGACCACCGACCGCGTACGGGACGCCGTCGACGACGGCTTGCACGCCGCGCCCGGTGAGGGACCGGAAACCGGTGGCGGTCGCGGCCAGCTCCCGGCCGGCGGCGGTCGTCACGATCGCCCGGGCCAACGGGTGCTCGCTGTCGGCTTCCACGGCCGCGGCGACCCGCAGCACGTCGTCCTCGTTGCGGTCGCCGGCTGCGGCGATCCCGGTGACGGTGTGCGCGCCCTTGGTCAGGGTGCCGGTCTTGTCGAACAGCACCGCGTCGACGTGACGCATCCGCTCCAGCGCGAGCCGGTCCTTGACGAGGATTCCCGCCTTCGCCGACACCGCGGTCGACAACGCGATCACCAGCGGGATCGCCAGCCCGAGGGCGTGCGGGCACGCGATCACCAGCACGGTCACCGTCCGCACCACGGACTGGTCCAGATCGCCGAGCGCCCACCACGTGACGAACGTCAGCAACGCCGCCGCCGAGGCGATGTAGAACAGCAGCGCGGCGAACCGGTCGGCGAGCACCTGTGCCCGTCCGCCCGCGGCTTGCGCCTGCGCCACGAGACGGCCGATGCCGGCCAGCGCGGTGTCTTCGCCGACGGCGGTGATCTCCACTCGGATCGCCGAATCCGTAGCCACCGTTCCGGCCACGACGCGGTCCCCGGCGCCGCGGGAGACCGGGCGGGACTCTCCGGTGATCATCGACTCGTCCAACTCGGCGCTGCCGTCGGTGATCCGGCCGTCGGCCGGTACCCGGCCACCGGAGCGGACCAGCACCACGTCGCCGACGCGTAGCTCGGAAACCCGAACCCGCTGGGTGCCGCCGTGTTCGTCGACGCGCTCGGCGTCGTCGGGCAGGAGCGCGGCGAGGGCGGACAGCGCCCCCTGCGCCTGACCGATCGCCTTCATCTCCTGCCAGTGCCCCAGCAGCATGATGGTGACCAGCGCGGCCAGCTCCCACCAGAAGTCCAGGTCGAACAGGTCCAGCGCGGTTGCCAGCGACGCGACGTAGGCGACGGTGATCGCCATCGAGATCAGCAGCATCATGCCGGGCGCGCGGTCCCGGATCTCGGTGACGGCTCCGGCGAGGAACGGCCAGCCACCGTAGAGGAACACGACCGACCCCAGCGTCGGTCCGACCCAGTCGATGCCCGGGAAGTCCAGGCGGTAGCCGAACCAGTCCATGACCATCGGGCTGGTCAGCACGATCGGCACGGTCAGCGCCAGGCTCAGCCAGAACTTTCGACGGAAGGCCTCCGGGTCGTGGCCGGCGTGCTTGTCGTGCCCACCCTGACCGTGCCCGCCGTGCTCGTGGCCGCTGTGGGCGCTGTGGCCGTGCTCGCTGTGGACGCCGTGCTCGGCGGCGCCGTGGGCGGCCGGGACGTGTGTCGTCGTGGCCGCGGAAACGTCGTGGCTGCTCGGGTAGGAGCGCATCACAACCACCTCCTTCGCCACTAGGTATACCCCTACGGGGTATGGGTGGCAAGGGCGTGCAGCAGACTCATGGCCGTGGATTTGCCGCGCAGTTTCACCATCCGGGAGAGCACTCACCGGATCCTCAACCCGTTCACCCCGGAGAAGCTCGCCACGCTGGGAGCGGCGCTGCGCATGCCGGCCGGAGCGTCGATCCTCGATCTGTGCTCCGGCAAGGGCGAGCTGCTGTGCACCTGGGCCGCGGCCCACGGCGTCACCGGCACCGGCGTCGACATCAGTACCGTTTTTGTCTCCGCGGCGCGCGAGCGTGCTGCGGAGCTGGGCGTCGCCGATCGTGTGACGTTCGTGCACGGCGACGCCTCCACCTACGCCTCGCCCGAGCTGGTCGATGTCGCGGCGTGTCTCGGCGGCACGCACATCGGCGGTGGAGCCGCCGGTACCGTCGCGCTCCTCGAACGTCAGCTGCGACCGGGCGGCGTCCTGCTGATCGGTGACTGCTTCTGGCGCTCGGAGCCTCCGAGCCAGGAAGCGATCGAGGGCTGCCACGCCGCCACTCGCGACGACTTCAACACCCTGCCGGGGCTGGTCGAGCGCTTCGGCGGGCTGGGGTTCGACGTCGTCGAGATGGTGCTGGCCGACGAGGACAGCTGGGATCGGTACGCGGCGGCGCAGTGGATGAACATCCGCCGGTGGCTCGATGCCAATCCCGACGACGAGCTCGCGCCGGAGCTCCGCGCCGAGCTGGAGCACGATCCACTGCGCCACACCCGCTTCCGCAGGCACCTGCTCGGCTGGGGAGTGTTCGCGCTGATGCGGCGCTGAGGAGCCGTCCCGGGGACCGCGACCGGCATGGGGCGGCCCAGCCGCTGCGCGCCGATCGCCGCCCTGAAGGGCTACTTGCCGGTCGGTGGAGTGACGCCCGCTTCGCGCAGGGCCGCCCAGGCGTCCGCCACCGGCCCGAGGTGCCGGAGCTTATCGGGGTTGTTCACCGTACGGATCGTCTGGATCTGGCCGTCGACGATGTCGAGCGCCCAGGTGTTGAACACCTTGCCGTCGCTGTCGTGGAAGACCGCGCCGGGCTCTCCGTTCACCAGGTGGGGCGTTACCCGTCCGCCGATCCGTGCGAACGCCTCGACGAGGGTGGCGAGCGCCCCGGCCACGTGCTCCAGGCCGACGAAACGGTCCGCCCACCGTGGTGCCTTGCCGCCGCCGTCGGCGATCAGCTGGACGTCGGCGGCGAGCAGTTCCCGCAGCCCGTCGAGGTCCCCGTCCCGGAACGCGTCGAGGAATCGCCCGGCGAGCTCGTCGCGCTCGTTGCGGTCGGCCTCGAATCGCGGCCGACCCGCGTCCATGTGGCGGCGTGCCCGCACCATCAGCTGGCGGCAGGCGGCCTCCGACCGCCCCACCGCGGAGGCGACCTCGGGGAACCCGAATCCGAACACCTCCCGCAGCACGAACACCGCGCGTTCGAGCGGGCTGAGCCGTTCGAGCAGCAGGAGGGCCGCCATCGACACCGAGTCGGCCAGCTCCGCTGACCGCGCCGGATCCTCGTACGGGTCGGCGAGCAGTGGCTCGGGGAACCACGGCCCGGTGTACTCCTCCCGCCGGACGCGGGCAGAGCGCAGCACGTCGATGGAGATCCGGCTGACGGTGGTCGACAGGAAGGCCTTGGCCGAGGTCGGTTGGGTGGGGGTGGCCGCATACCGCAGCCACGTCTCCTGGATCGCGTCCTCGGCCTCGCTCACGCTGCCGAGGATCCGGTAGGCGATCGAGAACAGCAGCGGCCGCAGCTCCTCGAACTCCTCGATCCGGGTCACCGCCTGCTCCTCTGGGTCACCACGACACCGATCACCACGACACCGATCACCATGGCACTGGGCCGTCCGCGCTGAAGAAGCCGGCGGTCGGTCCGTCCGCACCGAGCGTGGCCAGGCGCACCAGAACGGCGGCACCCTGGGCGGGTGTGAGGTGCCCGGTGTGGTTGTTGCTGTCGGTGTCGACGAAGCCGGGAGCGGCGGCGTTGACCAGGATCCCGTCCTCGCGGAACTCGTTGGCGTACTGCACGGTCAACGCACTGAGCGCGCTCTTGGACGGCGAGTACGCTGCCGACGGCAGCAGCGCGGTGAACGGGCCCTCCGGATCACTGTTCAGCGTCAGCGACGCGGCGTGGCTGCTGACGTTGACGATGCGCGGCGCCGGTGACCGCCGCAGCAGCGGCAGCATCGCGTTGGTGACCGCGATGACCCCGAAGACGTTGGTCTCGAATACCGCGCAAACCATGTCCAGTTCGACGCCGCTCGGAATCTGATCGGTGGCGTCCAGGGGCGAGACCTGCCCGGAGCCGGTGATGCCGGCGTTGTTGATCAGCACGTCGAGGTGCCCGAAGCGCGCCTCGATCTGCTCGGCGGCCGCCCGGACGACGGCGTGGTCGGTGACGTCCAGGACGACCGCGTGCGCGTCCCCGCCCGCCGCGCGGATGCCGGCTGCGGCCTCCTCGCCGCGGTGCGGGTCCCTCGCCCCGAGCAGGACCGTCATGCCCAGCGCGGCCAGCTGTTCGGCCGCCGCGCGACCGATCCCCTTGTTCGCCCCGGTAACCAGCGCGATCTTGCTCATGACCAGCTCCTTGCCGTGGGTGTGTCCCTCGCGGAACCTCTCTTCGAGACCGAGACGAGACAGCCCGGAGTCCTGTGACATGGGGGCGCCGATGCGCGGTGTGTCGGCGTCAGGGCCAGGTCAAGCGGCGGCGTAGAAGGCTCCGCTCCGCCGGATTGCCGGTCAGAGCGAGCGCCCGCTCGTCCGCCGCGCGAGCCTGATCCTGGTCGCCGAGATCGCGCAGCAGCTCGGCTCGGGTGGCATGGAACAGGTGCCGGCTCGTGTGGTTCCGGACCACACGAGCCAACTCGTCGTGCGCCGCTGGGGTCATCCCGCTATCGGGCGGATCTCGACGATGGGGCAGGCCGGCCACGATTTCGCGATCCGCAGCGCCTCGTCGAGGTCGGCGACGTCGATCTCGGCGTAGCCGCTGACGATCTCCTTTCCTTCCACGTACGGCCCGTCGGTGATCAGCGGATCACCGTGGTCGAGGCGCAGCGTGGTGGCGGTGTCCGGCGGCATCAGGTGCGCGTGGTGGGTGATCTTGGGGGCGTTGTCCACGAACCACTGGTGCACCCGGGCGTAGGCGCGCTCTCGCTCCGCGTCGTCCATGGCGGCCAGGTCGGCGGTGAACTGCTCGGTGTCGGCGAACATCAGCACGTACTTCATGGTTTCCCCGTCTCCTCCGTCAGGCGAACAGGGCGGCCATCCGCCGGTTCATCTCGTCCGGGTCCACGTCCTCGACGTGAGTGGCGACCGTCCAGGCGTGCCCGTACGGGTCGACGATGAACGCGTCCCGGTCACCGTAGAACTGGTTCTCCGGTGGGCGCCGCACGACGGCACCGAGCTCAGCAGCTCGCGCGACGACCGCGTCGACGTCCTCCACGAACACGAACTGGAAGACCGGTGTACCGGGCAGGCCGCCTTCGGGCGGCGCGGTCGTGCCGCGCTGCGGGTCCTCGTCCTCGACGATCAGCACCGCGTCGCCGATCTCGATCTCCGCGTGCACAATGATCCCGCCGGGGCCCGGGGACCGCATGCGCTCGGTCGCGCCGAACACGTNGCGCGGTCGTGCCGCGCTGCGGGTCCTCGTCCTCGACGATCAGCACCGCGTCGCCGATCTCGATCTCCGCGTGCACAATGATCCCGCCGGGGCCCGGGGACCGCATGCGCTCGGTCGCGCCGAACACGTCCGCGTAGAAGGCCAGGGCGTTAGCGGCGCCGTTCACGACCAGGCACGGTGTGACCCGGCGATAGTTGGTCGGAGCGGGCTGGGGCCGTGCTGCAGTCATCTCTTCGACCTCCGTTGTCGGTGTCTCTACCAAGAAGACGATCTGCGAACGGCCGGATCCGACAACCGGGCCGCCCGAATCCTCGGCGGCTTCGATTTCAGCCAGGTGCCGCGAGCCGGCTGCCGGGTTCGGCGGCGTCGCATGATGGGTGTCATGCAGATCGGAGAGTTGTCCCGGCGGACGGGCGTCAGCGTGCGGTCACTGCGCTACTACGAGGAGGAGGGGCTCCTGTACTCCACGCGCTGCGCGAACGGCTACCGCCGCTACGACGACGAAGCGGTCGAACGCGTCGAGCAGATCCGCGGCATGATCGAGAGTGGACTCCCGACTCGGATCATCCGCGACATCCTGCCGTTCGTCGAGGCGCCGACCGCGCTGATGCCCCGGGTTCCGTGCGATCGGATGCTCACGCAGGTCGCCGAGCAGCGGGAGCACCTGCACCGGCGGATCGAGATCCTCCGCCGTAACCGCGATGCGCTCGACGCGTACCTGGGTGCCGCGCGCACGGCTGCGGAGGGCCCGCAGAAGGCTTGACCCTCACACAACCGTGAGGGTTTTAGCGTCCGGCTATGAGTACCGAGCACCACATGCGGGCCCTGCAGCAGACCTCGTTCCACGGCCCGAAAGACATGCGCTTGATCACCGACGCGCCGGTGCCGACGCCGGGACCAGGAGAGGTCCTGATCCGCGTCGCCGCCGCGGGGGTCAACTTCGCCGACGTGACGCAGACCTACGGTCGTTACCGCGGTGGCCCGCAGCCGCCGTACCTCGCCGGTTTTGAAGGCGCCGGTGAGGTCGTCGCCTCCGGCGGGGACGTGACCGGGGTCGAGATCGGTCAGCACGTGCTGGGCACCGGTTACGGCGCTTTCGCCGAGTACCTGGTGCTCCCCGCGTCCACCGCGGTGGCGGTGCCGGACGGCTGGGACGATCACCAGGCCCTCGGTCTCGTTCTCAACTGGGGTACCGCGCTGGCCGCGCTCCGGCCGTTGGGCCGCCTCGAGCCCGGAGAGACCGTGGTGATCCACGCCGCCGCCGGTGGGGTGGGGCAGGCCGCGGTGCGGGCGGCCAAAAATCGTGGCGCGGTCGTCATCGCCGCCGCGTCCATGCCCAAGCACGACGTCGTGCGGGCGCTCGGCGCCGACCACGTCGTCGACCCGGGCCGCTCCGACCTCGCGGCCCAGGTGCGGGAGCTGACCAGCGGCCGAGGAGCCGACCTGGTGCTCGAGTCCGTCGGCGGCGCGACGTTCGCCGCGAGCCTGGCCGCGGCCCGGCCGGTCACCGGCCGGGTCGTCGTCTACGGGCTCGCCGCGGGGGAGGCCTCGGTCACCAACCACCAGCTGGTCTTCGATCACCAGGTCCAGGTGATCGGATTGCACATCGGCGTGCTCGGGCAGGTGGCACCCGACATGTTCGCCGAGGTGATGGCGGAGGTCGACGCGCTGCGCACGGCGGGAGTCGTGGTGCCCGGCCATCCGGCCGCCTACGACCTGGAGGACGGGCCCGACGTCCTGGCCCGTCTGGAGGCACGGGCGACGACGGGGAAGCTGGTCCTCCGTCCCTGAGCGGTGCGCCCCTCGACGTCAGCGTCGGGGGGCGAGCAGCTGCCGGTGCAAGCGCTGCAGTGGTGGCAGGAGGCCGTAGACGACGATCGGCACCGCGATCGTGGCGAGGACCAGCGTCCGCAGGACGGTCGGCGTGCCGCGGAGCAGGCTGCCGAGCAGCAGCTGGAGCACGGTGAGCGTGGGGAAAACGGCCAGCCAGATCATCACGGCCAAGTGGTGACGGGGCGGCGGGCCGACGCGGCTGGGGGTCGTCTCAGATGTGTTCATGGGCATAGCCTGCGCGGGCGGGTGTCAGAGCGGCAAAGGTTGTTGCCAATACTGGGAACGTGGAGCACACGCCTGCCATCACGGCCACGCTGGCCGAGGTCGGCCCTCGACTACGGCGCCTACGGACCCAGCGCGGCATCACCCTCACGGCCCTTGCCGAAACCACCGGGATCTCCAAGAGCACCCTCTCGCGTCTGGAGAGCGGTCAGCGGCGACCTAGTCTGGAGCTACTGCTGCCGATCGCGCAGGCCCACCAGGTCCCGCTGGACGAGCTCGTCGGTGCGCCGCAGGTAGGCGACCCGCGAGTACGGCTCGTAGCCCGCCAAGCGAACGGCCGCACGGTTCTGCCGCTGACTCGGCACGCCGGTTCGTTGCAGGCATGGAAGGTCGTCATTCCCGCAGATCAGACCGTGCCGGACCTCCGCGTCCACGAGGGCTACGAGTGGCTCTACGTGCTGTCCGGCCAACTCCGCCTGGTCCTCGCCGAGCACGACTTCCTCCTGCGAGCCGGCGAGGCGGCGGAGTTCGACACCCGGCTCCCGCACTGGTTCGGCAGCGTCGGCGAGCACCCCGTGGAGATCCTCAGCATTCTCGGCCGTCAAGGCGAGCGGATGCACGTCCGCGCCCGACCGCGGGAGTCCCGCCGCTGATCACTACCGCCCGGCGCTACTCGGGTGACGCGATGCGGGCGAGCGCGCCGATCTCCAATGCCGTCCAGAGCGCTCCGTCGGGTCCGAGGGTGATGCCGTGAGGCTCGGAGTTCGGGGTCGGCAAGGGGTGGGCCGTGACCGCACCGTCCGGGGTGAGCGCGCCGACGCGGTTCCCACCCCACTCGGTGAACCAGAGCGCGCCGTCGGCACCCGCGGTGATGGCGTGGGGTCGGCCGGCGCGGTCCGGCAACGGGAACTCGCGAATCGTCCCGCCGGAAGTGATTCGTCCGATCTGGCCGGCGCCGATCTCGACGAACCAGACCGCCCCGTCCGGTCCGGCGGTGATGCCGACCGGAGCTGCGGCCTCGGTCGGCAGGGGGTGAACCGTGATCGCGCCGTCCATGCCGATGCTGCCGATCGCGTTGGCCTGGTTGAGGGTGAACCACATGCGGTCGTCGGGGCCCGCGGTGATCGCGGACGGGAACGCTCCGGTGGTCGGGAGCGGGAACTCGGTGACCCGGCCGTCCGTAGTGATCCGGCCGATGCGGTCGGCGCTGCTCTCGGTGAACCACAGGGCGCTGTCCGGCCCCGCGGCGATGCCGAACGGCCCGCACTCCGGAGTGGGCAGCGCGAACTCGGTGACTGCCCCGTCGGTGGTGATGCGGCCGATGCGGTGGGCTCGGTACTCGGTGAACCACAGCGCGCCGTCCGGACCGACGGCGATGATGCTCGGCCCGCTCGCCGGATCGAGCTGGTGGCTGACGGGCTCGCCGCCGGGTGCGACTCGGCCGATGCGTCCGCTGTGAACCATGGTGAACCACAGCGCGCTGTCCGGGCCGGTGACGACGGCGTAGGGGCCGCTGTCCCGGTCGGTCACGACGTACTCCTGGATGGCGGGTGTCACGTGGGCGGCTCCGTCCGTGAGCTTCTTAACGCTACTAATGTAGCGATAGCATCAAACCATGAGCCCGCAGCGAGTGGAAACCGACTTCTCTGACGAGGCGCGTCCCGCGCGTCGGCCCGGTGGCCGCAGCGCTGAGGTTCGCCGACGCGTGCTGGACGCAGTCCGCGCCGAACTGGTGGAACACGGTTACGACGCGCTGAGCATGGACGCCGTCGCCGACCGTTCCGCCGTCCACCGAACCACCGTGTACCGGCGCTGGCGTGACGTCGGTGGACTACTCGCCGACGTCCTCGCCGAGGCGGCCGGAGACGAGTGGCGTCCGTCCGATACCGGCTCCCTCGACGACGATCTCATCGCGGTGAACCGCGAGGTCTACGCCGCGCTGACGGGCGATTCCCCGATCACGACCGCGCTGATCGCCGCCTCGTTCCGATCCGAGCAGGCAGCGGACGCCCTTCGCGTGTTCTGGGCCGACCGGTACGACCGGTGCGCCGTCATCGTGCGGCGGGCCATCGAGCGCGGCGAGATCTCGGCACGGACCGACGCCCGGCGGCTGCTGATCGCGGCCACCGCTCCGCTCTACCACGAGCTGGTGCTCCTGCGAACGGCTGCCGGCGTCCGGTTGGCCGACCACGCCGCCCGAGACGCCGCCACCGCCGCGCGAGCAGGCGCCTTCGAGGCCTGACGCGCGGCCCGGGCCCGCGTCAGGGTGCAGGCACGGCGTGTTCGGCTGCCCGGCTCACCGGCTCCCAGCTGGCCCAGGTGTCCATTCGCCGACGCGAGATGTCGAACGCGAGGTCGTACACCATGCTGCCGAGCAGGAGCCGCAACGGCGGGTCGTCGCTGTCCACGAGCTTCACTACCGCCTCGGCGGCGAGTCGCGGCTCGCTGTCGATCGAGCCGTCCGCCCACTGCCGCTCAAGTTCGGCGCGGAGCGGGCCGTACGTCTCCATCGGGGTGGTGGAGGCCATGCTGGTGTACAGGTCGGTCCAGTAGCCGCCGGGCTGGACCATGCTGACCTTGACGCCGAAGGTCGCCGCCTCCATCGCCAGGGCCTCGCTCATGCCCTCCAGCGCGAACTTGCTCGCGCTGTACATCCCGGTGCTCGGGAAGCCGCCGAGCGCGGCGATGCTCGAGATCTGCACGATGTGGCCGGCTCCTCGGGCCCGCAAGTGCGGCAGCACTGCCTGGCTGACCCAGAGTGCTCCGAAGAAGTTGACCTCGAATTGGGCCCGCGCCTCGGCTTCGGTGAATTCCTCGACCATCCCCGAGGACATCGTGCCGGCGTTGTTGACGACGACGTCCAGCTGCCCGAATCGCTGGATGGCGGTGTCCACGGCGGCAAAGACCGCTGCCCGGTCGGTGACGTCGAGCGTCAGCGCCAGCAGTCGGTCACCGTGACGCTCGTCGAAATCGGTCGGGACGATGCTGCGGGCCGCGGCGACCACTCGATCTCCGCGTTCGAGCGCGGCGACGGCGAACGCACGGCCCAGGCCGCGGCTGGCGCCGGTCACGAACCAGGTGCGGGGGGCGGAAGGGGCTGAGGTGCGCATAGTGATCTCCGCTTCACCGAGACGAGACGGTCCGTCTCGTCGTCTGTCGTGACTGTACGAGCGGATCGACGGCGCGTCAAGACGAGACGTTCCGTCTTGCAAAACGGATAGGGTGCAGGGGTGACCACCGAACGCAGAGCCACTGCCAACGCCGCGCGCCGGAAGGAAACCTCCCGGCGCGCCATTCTCACCTCGGCGTTCGAGCTGGTGCAGGAGGTGGGGTACGTCAAGCTGACGATCGAGGGCATCGCCGCCAGGGCAGGGGTCGGCAAGCAGACCATCTACCGCTGGTGGCCGTCCAAGGGCGCGGTCCTGTTCGACGCCTTCCTGATGCTCAGCGAGGACGGCGCCGGCGAGCCTGCGGCGTTGCCCGACACCGGCGACCTGGAAGCCGATCTGAAGACGGTGCTCCGCGCCACGGTCGCGGAGCTGACCGATCCGCGGTACGACGAGCCGATGCGCGCCCTGGCCACCGAGATCGCGCACGACCCGGAGTTGGCCGCCGCGTACCTCGAACGGTTGGACGCTCCACTGAAGGAGCTCAAGCGGCAACGGCTGCGCAGCGCCCAGCGAGCCGGCCAGCTCGCCGACGACCTCGACCTCGACGTCGCCATGGATCTGATCTGGGGGCCGCTGCTCAACCGGTGGCTGCAGCGCACCGGGCCGCTCACCGCCGAGTACGCCGACCGCGTCGTCACCACCAGCCTCAACGGCCTGCGCCCGCGTTCGCCCGAGGGCGGGTCGGCCCGCGCCGGTGCATGATCGACCTCAGCGGTGTTCGTTCTCGCTGAGCGGGATCACCCAGGCGCGACGCTCGGCGATCTTGCCGTCGCGGATCACGAACACCTCCGCCATCGACATCCGCACCGGCTCGCCGGACTCCTGAGGTGCCCACCCGCTGAGCTCGGCCATCACGGTGTCGCCCTCCTCGACCATCCGCACCACGTCGAGCCGGGGAGGGCCGACCCACCCGGGCCCTTCGATGGCGTCGGCGTAGGCGTCCTTGCCGGTCAGGTAGAAGTGTCCGAACACGGTCCAGCGGATGTCCTCGGTCAAGCAGGACAGGATCTTTTGGTGATCGTTGGTCCGGAAGCCGTCGAGGTAGGTCTCCACGAGCTGCTTGTTCGGTGACGCGTTCATGCGGCCCTCTCCGGTAGTCCCTCCGACGCCCACGGGCGCCACTGCAGGGAGTCGTAGCCGGTTGCCGGCTCTCGACATCGTGTCGGGGTCCGGCTCGGAGCTCCCGTCCGGCAGCAGCGTGGACACCACTGCGTCGGCGCCGGGTGCCTGCCGGAAGAACCCCGTACCGGCCACGAGCCCGCAGGGAACACGGAGTCGGCGTGAGGTGGTTGTCGCCGTTTCGGGTGACCGCCGAGATGGTTGTCGCCCCTTCCGGCCCATGG
>NZ_BAAAYN010000038.1:0-5415 GCF_039536245.1 Cryptosporangium minutisporangium
CCACCGTGCCGCGCGCCCGCCGTGCCGCGCGCCCACCGGGCCGCCGCGCCGTCGGGGTGCCTGGGGGAGTTCTCGAAAATCCGCCTCGTCGGGGCGGCGGAGACGTTGATTTCCCGAAAGACCACCTCACGACCGCCCCGCAGAGGTGGTCTCCCGAAATCCGCCCCACGGGCGGCGNNNCGCGGCGGCGCCCCGCAACACCCCGCGGCGGCGCCCCGCAACACCCCGCCCCGCCGCCCCGCGGCGCCCCGCGGCGCGGGGTCAGAGGCCTGTTTCTGGGGCTAGCAGAGTCTGGCGAACGTCCATCCAGTTCTGGGCGGTGAGCCGCCGGATCGCCCGCATCAGCGTCTCCGCGAGATCGAAGCTCGGATCGACGAGCCACTGCGCCTCGAGCCCGTCCCACACCGCGACGATCTGCCGTGCCACGTCCACCGCGTCCAGCCCCGGGTGAGCCTCTCCGTGCCGCTGACGCTGCTCGACCAGGCGGCGGAACTCGTCGATCGCGGCGGCGTGCCGGCGGGCGAAGTACTCGGCGGCCGGGTGGTCCGGCGTCGCGGCATGCCCGGCGAGCACCGTGTGCAGTCGCAACAGTGGCTCCCGATGGGTGGTTGCGACCCGGACGAAGGCGCGTAACCCGGCCAGGTCGAGGACGACGTCCCGGTGGTCGGCGCTGGCCGCGTCCGCGTACTCCAGCGCCGCCACCAGCAGGTGGTCCTTGCCCGGGTAGTGATAGAGCACGGTCGCCTCGCTGGTCCGCGCGCGGCGGGCCACCTCGGCGGTCGTGACGTTGCCGTGTCCCTTCTCCTCGACGAGGCGGAGCACCGCACGGGCGATCTCCCGACGTCGTCCGGCCGTGCGTGCGTACTGACCACGTTGTCTGTTCGGCACGCCTCACATCCAACGCCGACGCGCCGGTGGGAGAGCCAAAAGCTGAGTGAACTCTAATCTTTGAGGTCGCCGGATTCGTCGCGCGCTGGTCGTTCTGGTGCTTAGCCTGTTGGCGCCGGGCAGGAGTCCGGACCGACTCAGCTTTCGCGCGCCGACCGGGCGCCGCACCCTTCACCGGCGATGGGAGCACCGCGATGACACCGCGACCCGCAGGCGGCGCGCCGCCGCGCGTCCACCGCCCTGCCGTTCGTCACGACCAGGTCGGCCGGCTTCCCGGGCTACGGGCGGGCGCGCATTAATCGGAGACCATCCGGTCGTCCACCGAAAGGTGCTCGACCGTTTTTCCGTTCGCCATGAAGGTTCGCGTGACATAAGCGGAGTCGTAAACCCACAGAATGGTCATCGGCGTGTCGCCGATATTGCGGAACGCGTGGGGAATTCCGGCTTCGACATAAGTGGTATCGAAAACCTCGAGCGGGGTGACGTCCCCGTCGATCTCGACTTCGGCCGCCCCACTGAGGAGGGTGACGTGTTCGACGCAGTTGTGCGTGTGCAGAGGAGCCCCGGTGCCGGGCGGGTACGTGCTGATGCCCGACGTCAACGTCGTCTTCTCCACCGCGCTGTGCTTGGTGATCAGCGGGATCGTGGCGACGCTGCCGCCGCGGTCCAAGCGGTCGACCAGCGCTGCCTTGATGATGGTCATGGCGGAGCCTTCCGGTGGGGGCCGTGTCGCAACCCGAGAGTAGGCCCGTCCACGGCCGTGCAGGCGTCCGGAACGCGAACGCTAATGTTTCGCGCTCGGGCCCGTGCGCACGGTGGACATCGACGAAAGGCTTCCGCAGGATTACGTCACCTAGAAAAAGTATTCCTCTCGACTTGGACGGTGCACGTGCGACTTTCTCCGCTCGAAGAACTGACCGCGCGCCAGGCGGAGATCAGTGAGCGAATCGCCTCGCGCCGGGGCGGAACGCGCGGGCCGTTCCTGATCTGGTTGCGGAGCCCGGAATTATGCGAGCGGGTCGAGGCACTCGGTGCGTTCTGCCGATTCGAATCGTCGCTCCCGCTCCGCCTGCGCGAGCTCAGCCTCCTGATCGCCGCGCGTCACTTCGACGCCGCCTACTCGTGGAACGCGCACGCGGACAAGGCGGTCGAAGCCGGGCTCCCCGCGGAGAGCATCGAGCAGCTGGCCCGCAACGAGGTGCCCGACTTCGGCGACGACGAGGACGCGGCGATCCTGCACCGCTTCGCGACCGAGGTACTGCGGGATCATTTCGTCAGCGACGAGACGTTCGCGGCCGGCTTGGCGGCCTTCGGCGAGCAGGGCCTGGTCGACCTGATCGGCAGCCTCGGCAACTACTCGATGCTGGCGATGCTGCTCAACACGTTCCAGGTCGACCCGAAGCCGGGCTGGACCGACCCCTACCCGGACGTCCGCGGCTTCGCGAAGATCGAACCCCAGACCTCGCTCAAACCGGCCTCCGCATGACCGTTACGTCCTCGGTGGAGACGCCGCGGAGCGCTGAGACGCCGGAGACGCCGGCGGTGGCCCACACCGCCGGCGTCCTCGGCGCACGGTTCGCGGTGATCGGCGTCTGGCTGCTGCTGGCGCTGGTCTACGCCGTCGCGGTGCCGGAGACGTTCCTGACCCAGGGCACCTTCCAGACGATCTTCGGCAGCCAGCAGGCGCTGGTGTTCCTCACGGCGGCACTGCTCTGCACGATCTGCGTCGGCGAGTTCGTGGACCTCTCGGTCGCGTCGGTCTTCGGCCTCGCGGCGATCGTGCTGCCGGTGCTCGTCGTCGACCACGGCTGGGGCGTCTGGCCTGCGGCGTTCGCCGCGGTGGCGGCGGCGACGCTCTGCGGGTTGATCAACGCGATCCTCGTCGTGCGGGTCGGCGTCAACACGATCGTCGTGACGCTCGGCATGGGCACGTTCGTGCTCGGCATCGCGCTGTGGGCGGCCAACCTGGCTCCGGTCAGCGGCCTGCCCGGCGAGTTCGCGCAGATCGCCCTCTACGACGTCGGCGGGCTGCCGATCAGCTTCTTCGAGGGAATTCTGCTCATGGTGGCGTTCGCCTACCTGCTGGGCGCGACGCCACTGGGGCGCAACATGCGTTTCGTCGGCGCCAACCGTGAGGTCAGCCGGTTGGCCGGTATCCAGGTGGACCGCATCCGGCTCGGCGCGTTCGTCGCCGCCGGCCTGATCGCGGGGGTCGGTGGGGTGCTCTCCGCGGCGGCCACCGGGGGATTCGATCCGACGGTCTCGCAGAGCTACCTGCTGCCGACGTTCGCGTCGGTGTTCCTCGGCACCGCGATCCTCCAGCCCGGCCGGTTCAACCCGTTGGGCACGCTCCTCGCGGTCTACTTCCTGGCCACCGGCATCCTCGGCCTCCAGCTGCTCGGGGTGGCCGGCTGGGTCGCCAACGTCTTCTACGGCGGAGTGCTGATCGTCGCCGTCACGATCTCCACCCGGCTGCACGCGCGCTCCGGCTCGTAGCGCCCGGTCGGCGGCCCAGCGCCCACCTCGAAGAACCCCTCTGAAAGGCGCCCGATCATGCGCGATGACCTTCCCGGTTCGAGCTGCCGGCTCCGGCGTGGCCTGCGTCCGGTACTGGCTCTGACCGCGATGGCGCTCGTCGCGGCGGGCTGCGGGAACTCCGCCGGGAACACCACCGGGTCCAGCGCGAACAGCCCCGACAGCGCGCTCGCGGCCGAGGTCGAGAAGCTCTCCGCCCCCCGGGACGCCTATCCGATCCCGACCGAGCCGGTTGGCGACGTGTCGAAGATCGCCGGCACCACCGTCTACTACATCCCGATCACCCAGCAGGCGCACCAGTTCGCGATCACGGCCAAGGCACTCTCCGAGGCCCTGGCCACGGTCGGCATGACGATGCAGCTCTGCAACGGCAACTCGAACCCGTCCGAGGTCAGCGCGTGCGTGTCGCAGGCGACCGCGGCGAACGCCGGGGCGATCGTCACCGACTCGATCCCGTACGCGCTGGCCGCCAACGGGTTCGATGCAGCCCAGGCCAAGGGCATCCCGGTGCTGATCACCGACCAGATCCCGGACCCGAAGCACCCGGCGAGCACGACGCTCGGCTACCTCGAGGGCGGCGGCACCGCGATGCTCACCGCGATGGCCAAGTGGATCATCCACGACTCCGGCGGCACCGCGAAGGTCGTCGTCAACCAGAGCACGGACTCCCAATCCACGGTCGCGTACGTGGAGGCCGCGCGGAAAGTCTTCGACGAGGACTGTCCGAGGTGCACGGTGACGGTCAACAAGATCTCGTCCGCGAACTACTCGCTGATCGCGTCGTCGACCAGTTCGGCGCTGCTCCGGACGCCCGGCGCGAACTACCTGGTGTCGGAGTTCGACCAGTACCTGCAGCCGACGCTCAGCGGAGCGCAGCAGTCCGGCAGGACCCCATCGCTCAAGGGCGCCTCGGCCGGTGCGCAGCTGCCCGGCCTGAAGATGGTCGAGTCGAAGAACTTCCTGCACGCGGACGTCGGCCAGGCGTCGGTGTTCCAGGGCTGGGCCGACGCCGACGCCGTCCTGCGGCTGATGACCGGCAAGCCGCTGCCGGACTACGAAATCCCCGTTCGGATCTTCACCCGGGACACCATCGGCAGCGTCGAGCTCACCGAGGAGGCCGAGGAGTCCGGCGAGTGGTTCGGGCCGACGGACTTCCCGACGAAATTCGGGAACCTCTGGAAGGCGAACTGACGATGTCCCCGGATGCCCAGCCCCGCCTGCGGATCGACAACGTGTCGAAGACGTTCGGCCGGAACCGCGCGCTGCGCAACGTCAGCCTGAACGTGCAGCCGGGGGAGATCCACGCGCTGGTGGGTCAGAACGGGTCGGGCAAGTCGACGCTGGCCAAGATCCTCACCGGCTTCCACCCGGCGGATCCCGGCGGGCGGATCGTCGTCGACGGCGCAGAGCTCGCCCTGCCGGTCCGTCCGCTGGAGGCGCGCGCCCGCGGACTCGCCGTCGTGCACCAGTCGCTGGGCCTGGTCAACGACCACAGCGTGGTCGAGAACCTGCGGGTCGGACGCTTCCGCGCCACCCGGTGGTCGCGCCGGATCCGCTGGAACGAGGAGCGCGCGGCCGCCGCCGAGGTGCTCGAACGGCTCGGCTGCGTCGTTTCGCTGGACGCCCCGGTCGGGTCGCTGCGCGAGGAGGACCGCGCGAGCGTGGCGATCGCCCGCGCGCTCCAGGACGCCCAGAGGGCCCAGGGCGCCGAGAGCGGCCAGGGCGTCATAATTTTCGACGAGTCCACCCGCTCGCTGAACCGGGAAACGCTGGAGCACTTCTACGAGATCCTGGACGACGTCGTCGTCACCGGGACCTCGGTGCTGCTGATCACCCACCGCCTCGACGAGGTCATCGAGGCGGCGGACCGGGTCACGGTGCTGCGGGACGGCGTCGCCGTGGAGGCCGATCGGCCCACCGTCGGGCTCACCGAGGCGGACCTGGTCCACCTCCTGCTCGGCCGGGCACTGGAGAACCTGGACCGGGCGGGGG
>NZ_BAAAYN010000038.1:5451-160517 GCF_039536245.1 Cryptosporangium minutisporangium
CGGCGTCGGCCCATCACGGGCCGGCCGATCACGGGCCGGCCGAACACGGGCCGGCCGAACTCGGGCGGGTCGTGATCGAGGGTGTGTCCGGCACGCGCGTCCGCGCGGTGGACCTCGAGGTCCGGCCGGGCGAGGTCCTCGGCGTCACCGGCCTTCCCGACTCCGGCTACGACGAGCTGCCGTACCTGCTGGCCGGTGCCCGCCGTGCCACCGGCGGCACGCTACGGCTGGCCGGGACGACGCTCGACCTGCGCCGAACCGCCCCGGTCGCGGCGATCGCGGCCGGGGTGGCGCTGGTGCCGGAGAGCCGGGACCGGCAAGGGCTGGCGTTCGACCAGTCGATCGCGGAGAACATGGTGCTGCCCACGAACACGCGGCGGCGCGGTGTCCGCCCGGTCGACCGTCGCACCGAGAAGGCGCGCGTCGACACGTGGGTCACCGACCTCGACGTCCGTCCGCCGGTCCCGTCGCTGCCGGTCGGCACGCTGTCCGGCGGCAATCAGCAGAAGGTCCTGCTGGCGAAGTGGCTCTCGACCGATCCGCGCCTGCTTCTGCTCCACGAGCCGACGCAGGCCGTGGACGTCGGCGCCCGGCGGGCGATCATCGCCGCGATCCACGGCGCCGCGGCGCGCGGGTGCGCGGTGCTGGTCGCCGGCTGTGACGAGAACGAGCTGTCGTTGCTCTGCGACCGCGTCCTCGTCTTCCGGGACGGCCGCGTCGCGGAGGAGCTGGGTGACCGGCCGGGCGCGGACGCGATCGTCGCGGCGACGCACGTCTCGACCGGACGGAAGAAGCTTCGCGCGCGGAGCGCGTGACCCAACGGCGGGGGCGTCGCGGAGAACCGCGGCGCCTCGGCACCGCCGCATGCGGCGGAAGCTCGGAGAGGAGCACCATCGGTGGACCGGATCACGATCATGCGCAGCTTCGTCGGCGTCGGCGAGCAGGGCAGCTTCAGCCAGGCCGCACGCCGTCTGGGGATATCCGGCTCGCTGGTGTCCAGGCACGTCGCCGAGTTGGAGAAGCAGCTCGGCATCCGGCTGGTGAACCGCACCGCCCGCGCGGTCACGCTCACCGCCGCCGGCCGGCGGTACCACGACTTCGCCCACCGCATCCTGGAGGAACTCGACGCCGAGGACGCCGCGCTGCGCGGGCTGCGGGACAAGCCCGAGGGGCCGCTGGCCGTGATCTGCCCCAAGTGGATCGGCAACCTCGACCTGGGCGAGGCGATCGCGGACTTCGCGGTCGACCACCCGAAGATCCATGTCCGCTTCGAGGTCGGCGGGATGTCCGACCGGACGTTCGACTTCCTCGACAAGGGTTACGACGTCGCGTTCCACACCAAGGATCTGCGGGACTCGACGATGTTGATCCGCCGGATCGCCAACATCGAGTACGTGCTGTGCGCCGCCCCGGATTACCTGAAGGGCCGGCCGGAGCTGACCGACCCCCAGGACCTCGCCGAGCACGAATGCCTGGTGCACATCAACGACCCGATCTGGCACCTGCACCAGGGCCGCCGCGACGTGCACGCGAAGATTCTCACCACGGTCTACTCGTCCAACAGCTACCTGACGCTGCGCAAAGCCGCGGTGCGCGGGCGAGGGCTGGCGCTGATGCCGGTGCGGACCGTGCTGGCCGACCTGGAGAGCGGGGCGCTGCAGCGCGTCCTGCCCGAGTACGACGGTCCCGACCGGTCCCTCTACGCGGTGCACTCGCCGGGCGCCCACACGCTGCGTAAGGTCCGCGTGTTCCTGGACTACATCGCCGCCTGGTTCGCGCGGAATCCCATTAACCCGGTGCACACGGCGAATGATTAGAGTTCGCCGATTTCCACTTCGCGCCATTGAGGCGGGTCAACTGCCCCCCATAGTCTGAAACAGAATCCAGGCACGAAGTCCGCGTGCCGGTTGAGGAGTGCGCCCCCGTGACTATTCTTCGGATCGAACGTGCCGTCTACGCGGTGGACGACATCGCCACGTGCGCACGATTCTTCGAAGATTTCGGCTTACTGCCGAGTACGGCCTCCGATCGCGTGGTCGAGCTGACGACGCTGACCGGCCAGGTGGTCGAACTCCGCCCGATCGACGACCCCGACCTGCCCGCACCGGTGGAGCCCGGGAACACGATCCGCGAGGTCGTCTGGGGTGTCGACCGCCAGGAGAGTCTCGACGCGCTCGTCGAAGACCTGCGGAGGGACCGTACGGTCACCGTCGATCAGAACGGCGTCGCCCACACCGTGGACGAGACCGGTTTCGGTCTCGGGCTCGCGGTCGCCGCGCCGACCGAGGCGGATCCGACCTCGTTCGCGACGAATGCCTACGGCAACGTCCAGCGCTGGAACAAAGGGCTCGATCCGACCGCGACGGTCCGCCCACTGCGGATCTGTCACGTCGCACTGAACATTCCGAAAGACGGCCGCGAGAAGGCGATCGACTTCTACCTCGACCGGCTCCATTTCCGCGCGACCGACCGCGTTCTCAAGATGGGAACCTTCATGCAGTGCGAAGGCGACGACGACCAGCACAATCTGTTGCTCTGCCACCGCCCGGACCGCGCCGGTGTCAACCACACCTCCTACGAGGTCCGCAATTTCGACGAGGTGATCGTCGGGGGCAACCAGATGATCGCGGCGGGCTGGCAGGAAGCGCGCCGGCTCGGCCGCCACACCGTCGGCTCCAACGTCTTCCGGTTCTTCCACGCCCCGTGCGGTGGCCGGGTCGAGTACGCCGCCGACATGGACCGGGTGGACGCCTCCTACGGGGAACGCGTCCACGAGGAGACCCCGCCGCACCACCTCTGGACGCTCCGCAGCAACCGGGAGAAGGCTGAACAGTGAGCACTGCTCTCTCCGAAACACAGACGACGATCGGCTACCCGCAGCTGCGCCTCTACATCGACGGCGAGTGGACCGCGGGGAGCAGCGGCCGGACCGAGCCGGTGATCAACCCGGCGACCGAGGAGGTTCTCGGGCACGTCCCGCTCGCGGACGCCGCGGACCTGGACCGCGCGCTGGCCGCCGCCGCCCGTGGCTGGCGCGTCTGGCGCGACACCCCGGTACTGCGTCGCTCGGCGATCCTGCACCGGGCCGCCGATCTGATGCGCGAGCGGGCCGCCGAGATCGGCCGGGCCATGACGCTCGAGCAGGGCAAGCCGCTGTCGGAGTCCACCGGCGAGGCACAGCGCGCCGCGGCGCTGCTCGACTGGGACACCGAGGAGGGACGCCGCGCCTACGGTCGGATCATCCCGACCGGCCCCGGTGAGTCGTTACGGGTGGTCCGCGAAGGCATCGGACCGGTCGCCGCGTTCACCCCGTGGAACTTCCCGGCGGGCGGCCCGAACCGGAAGATCGCCGCGGCGCTCGCCGCCGGGTGCTCGATCGTCCTCAAGGCCTCCGAGGAGGTGCCCGCCACCGCGGTCCTGCTGGCCCGGTGTTACGAGGACGCCGGGCTGCCCGCCGGTGTGCTCAACCTGGTCTTCGGGGTGCCCGCCGAGGTCTCCGAGCACCTGATCGCGTCGCCGACGATCCGTTTCGTGGCGTTCACCGGGTCGGTGCCGGTCGGCAAGCTGCTCGCGGCGCGGGCAGGCTCGTTCATGAAGCCGTCGATCATGGAGCTCGGCGGCCACGCGCCGGTCATCGTCTGCGACGACGTGGATCCGGTGGCCGCCGCCCGGGCGTGTGTGCGGGCCAAGTTCGCCAACGCTGGCCAGGTCTGCACGTCACCGAGCCGGTTCTTCGTCCACGAAAGCCTGCACGACCGGTTCGTCGAGGCGTTCGTGAGCGCGACCGAAGCGGTGACGGTCGGGAACGGGCTGGACGAGGGCGTGACGATGGGCCCGATGGCCAACGCGCGCCGCCGGCAGGCGGTCGATCGCCTGGTGGCCGACGCCCGCGAGGCGGGCGCCCAGGTGGTCACCGGCGGTCACGCGCTGGACGGGCCGGGCTTCTTCTACGCGCCGACCGTCCTCATCGACGTGCCCGCGGAGGCCGCGCTCCTCGAGGAGGAGCCGTTCGGGCCGATCGCGCCGATCCTGCCCTACGGCGACCTCGACGAGGCGATGGACCGGGCGAACAGCCTGCCCTACGGCCTCGCCGCCTACGGCTTCACCCACCGCGCCGATCGCGCCGAGTTCCTGGTCGACCGCTTCGAGGCCGGCATCCTCTCGATCAACCACGCCGGAGGTTCGGTACCGGTCGCGCCGTCCGGCGGCTTCAAGGAGAGCGGCTACGGACGCGAGGGCGGATCCGAGGGCCTCGACGGGTACCTGACCACCAAGCGCGTCTCCCAGAAGCTCACCCTATGAGGTGGGCTCGAGTCGGTGGCCGCTTCGCCGTGATCGAGGACGAGCACGTGCTCCCGGTCGAGGGCAGCCCGTTCGGCGACGGCTACCGCAGCACCGGGGAGCGGCTCCGGCTCACCGACACCGAGCTGCAGCCGCCGGTGCTGCCGCCGACGTTCTACGCCGTCGGGTTGAACTACGCCGACCACATCGTGCAGGCGAAGCAGCGCGGCATGGCCGCGGCGAAGCTGCCGGCGCGGCCCGAGGTCGGCTACCGGGCGAACAGCGCGCTGATCGGCCACGGGCAGCCGGTGGTCAAGCCCGCCGACTGCACCGGGCGATTCGAGGCCGAGGCCGAGCTCGTCGCGGTCATCGGCAGGCCCCTGCGCCGGTGTTCCCGGGACGAGGCGCGGGCCGGGATCTTCGGCTGGACGATCGGCAACGACGTCAGCGCACGGGACTGGCAGCACTCGGACCGGACGCTCTGGCGCGCGAAGAACAGCGACACGTTCAAGCCGATGGGGCCGTGGATCACCACCGACGTCGACCCGCTGCAGTCGGAGACCACGGTCAGCGTCGACGACGAGCCGGTCGCCCGCTTCAAGACCGGAGCGATGATCTTCGACCCTTACGACTACCTGGTCGAGATCTCCCGCTACATCACGCTCGTGCCCGGCGACGTGCTGTGGATGGGGACGGACGCCGTGGTGCCGATGGAGGTCGGCACCACGCTCAGCGTCGCGATCAGCGGCGTCGGCACGCTGAGCAACCCCATCGTGCTCGGCACGGCCAGCAATCCCATCGTGCTCGAGGAGGAGTCATGAGTAACCGCCCCGCCTACATCCACCACGTGAACTTCCCGACGACCGACCCCGAGCGCACCAAGGAGTGGTACACGAAGGTCTTCGGCATGAAGAACGTGACGCCGAAGAGCAACACCAAGGTCGTCCTGATGACCCGCGGTGACTTCGACCTGCACTTCACCCCGGTCGAGACCATGGACCGGATGGCGCCGTACCACTTCGCGGTCGAGGTCGAGGACTGGGACGGCTTCCTCGCCCACCTCGCCGAGCTCGGCATCCGGCACACCAGGCCCATCGAGCGGCCGGAGAACCAGTCGAAGTTCTGCTACATCCACGATCCCGACCACACGATGATCGAGCTGGTGTACCACAACCGGCGCAAGCCGATCGACGGTGCCCCGAACCTCCAGCCGTCGATCGCCGCGTCTGACTCCAGGGGGGCGTGACGATGCCGTTCGCTCGCTCGGAAGACGGCACGAAGGTCTACTACGAGACGCACGGAAGCGGCCCGGCCGTCGTGTTCGTCCACGGCTCGGGCGGTCACCACGCCGCCTGGTGGCAGCAGGTGCCCGCGTTCAGCGACCGCTACACGGTGATCACGCTCGACCTGCGCGGTTTCGGCAACTCCGACTCGTCGTTCGACGAGTTCGACAGCCGCGTCTTCCCGGACGACGTCCTCGCGGTGCTGCGGGCCGCTTCCGTGGGCCCCGCCGTCCTGCTGGGACAGTCGATCGGGGCGGCGGCGGCGTTGAAGGCCGCGCTCCGGGAGCCGGCGCTCGCCGCCGGCGTCGTCCTCGCGCACTCGCTCGGCGGCATCGAAGACGCCGAGCTTTTCGCGCTCGTCGCCGCCGACCGCGCGGAGGCGGTCAAGCTGCCGGTCATCGACCGGCTGCTCACCCGTGAGTTCCGGGCCGCTGACCCGGCGAAGACGTTCCTGTTCCGGCAACAGGGGACGTTCAACACCGCGACCATGGCCGATCTGCGCAACCTCAACAGCGACGGCCCCACCGTCGAGGCCGTCGTCGCGTCCGGTCTGCCCGTCTGCTTCCTCGCGGGGGAGAAGGACGCTGTGCTCTCCGCCGCCACCGTGCGGCGGGCCGCGGAGAAGGTGCCCGGCTCGGTCCTGGAGCTCGTCCCGGACGCACCGCACTCCATGTACTGGGAAGCGCCCGCGTTGTTCAACGCCGCCCTCGAGCGGTTCCTGTCTCGCGTCTTCACGGGAGTGCCCGCATGAACCGCGTTCCGCTGGACGTTGCCCGCGCCCTCGTCGAGGACGCCAAGCGGCACGCCACCGAGCTCGGCAAGGCTCTGAGCATCTCGGTGGTCGACGCCGGTGGCTACGTTCTCCTCACCGAACGGATGGACGGCGCCCGCCCGATGACGCCGAGCATCGCGCTGTCCAAGGCCTACTCGGCCGCCGTGATGGAGCGCCCGACGCACATGCTCGAGGGCTGGGCGAAGAGCGACCCGGTGTTCTTCAGCCAGGTCGCCCGGATGGGGCACCAGCCGATCGTCGCGACGCTGGGCGGATACACCCTCAAGCGGAACGGCGAGATCCTCGGCGGCGTCGGTATCTCCGGCGGGAGCCCGGCCGAGGACGAGAAGATCGCCGAGGCGATCGTCGCTGCGGCCGGGTTCTCGACCGACTTCCCGGCCTGGGCCGGCCTCGCGGCGGAAGCCGACACCTCGGGAGCTGACGGACGTGGCTGACGACTTCAAGTACCACATCGACCACCACGCGCGGCTGCTGCCGCCACCGGCGCTGGTCGAGGCGCGCGCCACCGGGGTGTCCGAAGCCGAGCTGACCGCGGTCGAGGACGCCGCGATCAGCGCGGCCCTGCTGGAGCAGCGTCGGTTGGCCCTGCTCGGCCTGTCCGACGGCGAGTTCCGGCGCCCGCACCGGCTCTCGGTGGTCTACGGGGGGATCGACGGGTTCGGCTCCCGGGTGGACGGTGGCCCGTTCGGCGAACTGCTCGGCCCGGACGAGGTGGGGGAGCGGCGTCCGCTGCTCGATACTCCGGTCGCGCACGGTCGGCTGACCAAGCACGAGACCGGCTACCTGTTGGCCGGGGTCCAGCGCTCGACGATGCTGACGCTGCCGTCGCCGGGCCTGGTGGCGGCGCTCGGCGAGGCGTCCGACGAGGCCGCGACCGCGTTGGCGGCCGTCATCCGGGACGAGGTGGCGGCGGTCGCCGCCGACGGCATCAGGTACGTCCTGCTGACCAACCCGCTCTACGGGCACCTGCTCTCGGTCGCGGGCCGAGCACGCGCTGCCGCCTTGGGCATCGACGCCGGTGCAGTGCTCCGCCAGATGCTCGCGGTCGACGCGCAGGTGCTCGACGGGCTGGAACTGGGTCATCAGGAGGGGGCGGAGAACTTCCGGATCGGCCTCGACCTGACCACGAGCGGTGCCGTCCGCGGCGGATACGACGACGCCGATCTCGCCTGGTTCGTGGCGGAGCAGCCGTTCGGGCGGCTCTGCGTCGAGCACACCGCCGCCGCACCGTTCCCGCTGCCGCTGCTCGTCGGCGGGCTGGTCGTGTCGCTGGGCCTGGTGGACGTCTCGCACCCGGAGCCCGAGAACGTCGACGACGTGGTGGCCCGCGTGGACGCCGCCGCCGAGGTCCTCGACATCGACGACATCGCGATCTCGACGAACGGTGCGTTCTTCCCGGGGCTCGGGCTGACCGTCGCCCAGCAGCACACGAAGCTGCAGACGGTCGAGATGGCGGCCCGCTACTTCTGGGGCAACGAGCTGTAGGTCGCTGTCGACGTCGAGCCGCCGGGCGTTGCGACCGGCGGCTCGGCGTCGTGGCCGATGACGTAGGCGGCGCTGTGGCCGGCGTCGTGGCCCACCTGCGCCTGAAGGGTCGCCAACTCCTCGCCCATACTGCGGTAGTTCGCCTCGTCCGCGACGAGGCGCTCGCGGCGGAATGCGCCCGGCTGACTACCGCGGATCGCGATTCCGTCGGCTGTCCAGAACGCATCGTCCGGGATCTCCGCGTCGCCCTCGGGCAGGAACTTGTCGATCTCGGCCAGCGCCGAGTACGCGGCGTCGACGTGGGCGGCGACCGCGCCCAGGGCGGTCGGATCGAGCCCGCGGCCTCCGGACTGCTCGAGCAGCTGTTCGATGATGGAGCACGCCCACAGCTCGACGGCCCTCCACTGGCCGGCGTCGATGAGCGTCGAGGGAGTGTGCCCGCAGCCGTACAACTCGCCGCGGAGCGCTGCTTTCTGCGAGACCGGCGGCATCGTGATCTCGAAGTCATGGTGCCGACCGGCGTGCCGGCCCTTGACCCGAAGTACCGGGCGGTTGTCGTCGAGGACCATCTCCGTCAGACGGTAGAGGTCGACCGGCTCTTCGCCTCCGGCCACGAGTTCGACGAACAGGTAGGCCTCGTCCGGCGTCCTGGCGCGCAACTTCGACATCGTCAGCCTCCCTCGTGGACAGTTGTCCCCAATCGTGCCGTCTCGGCCGTACGCGTCGGATACCGGGGTAGGGGTCCGGTTCTCCCCGGTTCCGGTTAACACGGCGCGGGGGCCGTCGGCCCGTTGTTCACCGGACCCGCGCGGCGCTTCGGGAGCCTGTGGACAACGGTGAATTCGTCGTACCCCCGTGCGATCGTGATTGGCATGAGTGAAGGCGGAGTAGCCACCCAGCTGTACGGGGTACCGGCCGGGCCGGAACTGGTCGCGATGCTGGCCGCGCTGGGTCCAGTGCGCAGCCGGGACATCGACGCGGCCGGTGTCCCGGAGATTGTTCCGGACACGAGCGAACAGGTGCTGATCGCGCAGGCGTGGCAGCGGGCTCTGGCCTGGATGGAGTCCCGGCTCGACGATGCGGTGCTGCAGATCGCCGGGGCGTGGACCGGGGTGAGCGAGGACGACTGGGGCAGGGAGGAGATCGCTGCCGGTCTGCGCTGGTCCGGCCTCGCCGCCGCCGACCGCCTCGAGGTCGCCCGCGCTCTGCGCGGCCGCTGCGTGCTCACCGGGACGGCGCTCGCGGCCGGCCTGATCACCTACCGGCATGCCGCCGAGATCGTGCACGCACTCGAGCCTCTCGACGACGAGACGGCCGCCGTGGTCGAGGCCAGGCTACTGGACGCCGCGGACACGCTGACCCCGGCCCAGTTGGCGCGGAAGGCCCGCAAGGAGGTGGCGAAAGCCGACCCCGCGGGCGCCGAGAAGCGACACCGGAGGGCCCGCAACGGGCGGCGCGTCGACTTCCATCCGCTGCCCGACGCGATGGCCGAGCTGCGCGCCATCCTGCCCGCCGACGACGCGGCCCGCCTCCGCGCCACGATCGACCAGTTCGCCGGTCGAACCCGGTCCGGCGACGACAAGCGCACGATCGACCAGCGCCGCGCCGACGCTCTCGTTGCGTTGGCCGAGGTCGGCGCGGTGACCGCGGCCAGCGTCGGCGCCGCCAGGCCCGCGAACTCCGGAGCCAGTCATGCCACAGCCGGGTCCGCGAGTGCCGCGGCCGGGTCCGCGAGTGCCACAGCCGGGTCCGCGAGTGCCACAGCCGGGCCCGCGAGCGCCACAGCCGGGCTCGCGAGTGCCGCGGCTGGGCCGGCGGATGCCGCCGCTGGGGGCAGCGAGGAAGCTGCCCGGGTTGCCGGGTTGATCAGCACCGTCCTCGCCGGGAAGCGCGCCGTTCCGCCCCGCATCGCGCTGACCGCGCCTCTGTCCACGGTGCTCGGCGCCACGAACCGGCCCGGCGACCTCACCGGCTACGGCCCCGTCCCCGCGTCGATCGTCCGGGAACTGGCCGCGCAGAGCAGCTGGGAGAAGTGGGTCACCGACCCGGGCGGTGTGGTCACCGACCTCGGCCGCACCACGTACCGACCCACGGCCAGGCTTGCCGCGCTGATTCGCGCCACCTATCCCACCTGCATGTTCCCTGGCTGCTCACAGCCGGCCTACCGCTGCGACCTCGACCACAACGTCCGCCGCATCGATGGCGGCCCGACCAGCACCGCCAATATCGTGCCCTTGTGTCGGAGGCATCACCGCGCCAAGGACGAGGCCGGCTGGGAGTTGGTCCACCACCCGGATACCGGTGTCTGCACCTGGACCAGCCCGGCTGGCCACACCTACACCGTCGCCCCACCCGACCAGAGTGACGAGCCAGCGTCGGAACTCCCGGCCGATTGGACGCAGCCGCTGAGCCGGGAACCCGCGCTCGCCGGCGTGGCGACATCGGGTGGCGCCGACGACCCACCTCCGTTCTGAACCACGGCGCCGCGCGCACCGGACCTACCACCCCCGGTAGGCCCGGCGCCGACGCATGCCACGGGCACGGGAACGGCCATGACCACGGCACGGCCGCGAGGGCGCACGGCCACGAGGGCGCACGGCGACGAGCGGGCGCACGGCAGCCACGGGCGCGAGTACGGGCACGGCCGCGCCGACCGCGGGACGACCACTCGGACTTGGTTGCCTCCGGACGCCCGGCAGGGAAGTCTCTCCGGAGAACCGGGTGGGCACCCGCTCCGGGAGGCGACGGATGGGAAAGCTCGACGGCAAGACCGCGTTCATCACCGGGGCCGTGCGAGGCCAGGGCCGCAGCCACGCCGTGCGGCTGGCCGGGGAGGGCGCGGACATCATCGCGGTCGACCTCTGCGCGCAGATCCGCACCGTGCCGTACGCGATGTCCACCCCGGACGACCTGCGGGAGACCGTGGCGCAGGTCGAGGCACTGGACCGGCGGATCGCGGCCCGGGAGGCCGACGTCCGGGACCTGGCGGCCCTGACCGCGGTCCTCGCGGAGGGCCAGGCCCCACTCGGCCTGAAGGGCACCGGCTCCCGCGGCGACGCGGGCGGCGTCACCGACGCCGCGGCCAAACACGGCGTCGTCGGCCTGATGCGGACGTTCACGAACTGGCTGAGCCCGCTCGGCATCCGGGTGAACTCCGTGCCCGGTACGTCACCGGCGTCACGCTCGCGGTCGACGCGGCTACACCGCGAAGTGACGAGTACGGCAACGGGGGGGGGGGGGCCCCCCCCCCCCCCCCCNTCGGCTCTACCGCGGTGTCACAGCCCCGCGGGCACCGGCGCGCCGAGCTTCTCGGCCGCTGCCCGCAAGGTGCCGAGCAGCTTCTCGGTCAGCGGGATGCCGTGGGTCAGGCGCTCGTTGAGCGTGCGGGAACCGCGCTCGCCGGGCACCAGGATCTCGCTGTCCGGGTCGGTTTTCGGCAGCGCCTTGATCGCGTCCACGGTCTCGTCGACGATGCTCCGGAACTGCTCGACAGGGGTGAACGCCGAGATGTCCACCGCGACCAGCACCGCGTTCTGCCGGTGCCGCCTTCCTTCGGGCGTGCCACCGTGGAAGCTGTTCACGATCGGGTTGGCGGTCAGGCCACTCGCCAGCAGCTCGAACACCAGCGACATGCCGGCGCCCTTGGCGCCGCCTACCGGCAGCGGCACCGTGGCGAGCGAGGCGTCGGTGGTCTCGGTGCCGTCGGCCGCCAGCGCGGAGCCGGAGGGCAGCGACTTGCCCTGGTTCTTGTACTGGGCGATCTTGCCCAGCGCGATCACCGCGGTGGCCATGTCGAGCAGCACGGTCGGGTGCTTGCCCGCGGGCAGCGCCACTGAGAGCGGGCTGGTCGCGACCGCTGCCTTGGTGCTGCCGGGGTAGGCCATGTTCGGGACGCCGGCCACGATGCCGAGCCCCGCCATGCCGTACTGCGCGGCGCAGTCGGTGTAGTAGCCGATCGCACCGGTGTGGACGGTGCCCCGCACCGCGACCCAGGCGATGCCCGCCGACCGTGCCATGCTCACGGCCTGGTGCATGGCGGTGGTCAGCGCGACCGGGCCGGGAGCGGCGTCCGCGTCGACGATCGCGACTGCCGAGCGCAGCTGCTCGACCGTGATCGCCGGCTTCGGGTTCGCCTCGCCCTTCCCGAACAGCTCGAGGTAGCGAGGGATCCGGGAGACCCCGTGCGAGTCGACCCCGCGCAGGTTCGCCCAGACCAGGACGTCGGCGACGGTGTCGGCGTGCTCCCGGGACGTCCCGGCCGCGACGAAGATGCCGCTGACCAGCTCGCGCAGGACGTGGTGGGAGAGATAGGTCTTGGGTGGCATGGATGCCTCCAGGTATCAGCGGACGACGCGGACGTCGACCAGCGCCGTGACGCCTGCCCGGACGGACGCCAGCGCCGCCTCCAGCGCGGGACGCAGCGCGTCCAGCGACGTGACCTCCGTGCCGTGCAGGCCGAACGGAGCGACGAGCTCGGACAGCGGGGGTTGGTCGGACAGGTCGACGCCGAGGAAGTTCTTCTCGTTGACGGCGGCCCCGTCCGGGTAGAACCGCACGTGGTTGAGCTGCATCGACAGGTACTTGCGGTTGTTGAAGACGACGACCAGCACCGGCAGGTCCAGCGACTTGGACGCCGCCAGCGACTGCACGATCGGGTTGTAGAGGAACGAGCCGTCCCCGACCGTCAGCACCACCTCACGGCCCGGATCGGCCAGCTTGGTGCCGAGTGCCACGCCGATGCCCTGGCCGAGGCCGCCCTGGACGTAGCTGTACCGGCCGGGCCGGTCGGCGCGCAGGTGCGCCGAGACGACCCGGGCGTGCGTGATCGTCTCGTCCACCACGGCGGCGTCCGGGTCGATCAGGTCCCGCAGCGCGTCGACCACGGCGGCGGCGTCGAGTTTCCCGGAGGGCGACGGCAGCGGCGCCGGGGCCAGCCGAGCGCGCCGAGCGGCCACCAGTGACTCGTCCACGCCCATCGCCTTGACCGTCGCCACCAGCGCGCGCAGCGTCGGGCCGACGTCGCCCTCGAGGTACTGGTCGGCGCCGAGCACCTGGTAGTCGACGTGCGGCCGGTGCGGAACGTCGTCGACAACCAGGATTTCTGCGTCCTGCGGGCGGTTGCTCGGCGGGTACCAGGGCGCGCGCGTGCAGGCGAGCACGATCAGATCCGCGTCCGCGGTCAGCGGCCCCGGATCACCGCCGCGGTGCAGCCCACTCGTCCGCGGGAAGTTGCTGCAGACCGCCGACTGCGGTTCGACCACCGGAATGGCGAGCAGCTCGGCCAGCTCGACCAGAGCCTCGAATCCGTCGGGGTGGCGTCCGACCGACTCGGTGAGCAGCACCGGACGCTCGGCCGCGATCAGCCGCCGGGCCGCGGCCTGCAGATCGGGCTCGGTGCTCACCCGGGAGCCCGGCAACGCGAGCGGACGGCCGACGATCGACGGTGGCGTCCACGGCTCGAGCAGCACCTCGACCGGCACGTTGAGGTACACCGGCCCGGCCGGCCCGCGGCGCGCGAGCTCGGCGGCGCGCAGCACCATCTGGTACAGGTTCGACACGCTGCCGACCTGCGACGACCACTTGACGAACGGCTGCGCCACGGCCTGCGGCCCGCCGACGATCGACAGGTTCCGGTACCACTGCGAGCCGGGGTCCACCTCGGTCTCGCCGTACGTCAGTGACTCGGAGGTCGCGACGATCATCCCCACGCCGGAGAGCAGCGCACCGTGGATACCGCAGGCACCCTGCAGCAGCCCGGGAACCGTGTGCAGCAGGACCAGCTGCGGCCGGCCGGTGGCCAAGCCGTACCCGGTGGCCATCGCGACCGCGAGCGTTTCGTGCATCAGATCGAGGTAGCGGGGGCCGGCCACGCCGTCCCGGGCCTGCCGGGCCAGCGCCTCCCACACCGGCGCCCACTCCGACCCCGAGGAGCAGAAGATGACGTCGACGTCCAGGTCCCGGGCGGCGACGAGGAGGGCCTCGCCGCCGTCGAGACGGGCCCCGCCGGGGTCGGCGCCGGGTTGCTCGCTCACTGGCTCTCGGCGGCCATGGCGGCCGCTGTGGCCGCCGCTGTGGCCGCCGTGGCCGGCGCGAGCTTGCCCGAGGACGGCACCGGCCAGTCCAGGCACTCGGAGATGCCGCGTCCCATGACGTAGTCGAGCTCGTCCTCGGTGAGGTCGAAGTGCTCGGTGAACTGCTGGATCGTGTCGGTGTAGGTGAGCCCGTGGCCGAGCAGCCGGGTGATGTCGGTGCCCCAGAAGCAGCGCTGAGGGCCCATCGCGTCCACCATCTCGCGGACGTACTTACCGATGTTCAGATTCGGGAACGGCGCCGTGGAGTAGCCGGGGATCGCCGAGACCTTGACGTAGATGTTCGGGTGGACGTGCAGGTCCGCGGTCTCCTTGACCCAGTAGCCGATCGCGTCGTCGACGCAGCGGGCCATGATTCCCATGTGGTCGATGATGATCTTCAAGGCGGGGTGCCTCGCGGCGATCGCCCCGAGCTCGGCCTTCCAGATCGGGGCGTGGACCATCGTCTTGATGTCCAGCTCCTCGGCGAGCGGCCAGTACCAGTCGTTGGTCCCGTCGATCATCCAGTTCCGGTCCTGCGGCCGGTGGAACGTCAGCCGGGTGCCTTTGACGTACGGGTTCTGGGCGAAGTCCTTCATCATGGCCGCGCCCTCAGCGGGCTTGTTCTGCGGGATGCGGGCCATGATGCCGAACCGGTCGGGGAACGCCTCGCAGGCCTCGAGCGCGTAGTCGATGCGGTCGCCCTCCCAGGACGGCGGCAGGATCAGCGCCCGGTCGACACCCGCCTCGTCCATCAGCTCGAGGGCCTCCTCGTAGCTGAACGGGTCCTCGCGGTGGCCGTTGAGCCGGATGCGCTCCCGGGCACCGGGCACCCACGGACGGTCGGGGGTCTCCTCTTTCCAGATGTGGATCTGGGAATCGACGATGAACATCGGGCGGTCCTTCGCTCTTCGGGGGACGGAGTAAGTCGGTAAGGCGGGGAGAGCGCGTCAGCTGCTCGACGGCTCGGTCAGGCGCGCGACGACGTGCTCGGCGATCGCCAGCGCGGACGTCGCAGCCGGCGACGGTGCGTTGCGGACCGCGAGAACCGGGCCGAGCGCGCTGATCCGGAAGTCGTCGACGAGCGAACCGTCCCGGTCGACGGCCTGCGCCCGGACACCGGCCGGCGCCGGCACCAGGTCGGCCGTGCGCAGCGAGGGCACGTAGTGGCGAGCCGCCGCGGTGAACGCCCGCTTCGACAGCGAGCCGCGCATCTCGACGATGCCGGCCTGCCAGTGGCGGAGCGCCAGCTTCCGGAACCCCGGCCAGGCCAGCGTGCGCCCGAGATCGCGGAGGTTCACGTTCCGCCGGAGGTATCCCTCGCGGGCGAGGCTGAGCACCGCGTTCGGTCCGACGTCGACCGTGCCGTCGATCCGCGGCGTGACGTGCACGCCGAGGAACGGGTACGCCGGGTCGGGCACCGGATAGACCAGGCCGTTGACGAGATTCGCGCGCTCCGGAACCAGCCGGTAGTACTCGCCGCGGAACGGGATGATCGCGGGCGCCCGGTCGTCGCCGGCCAACTCGGCCACCACGTCGGACTGCAGCCCGGCGCAGATCACCAACTGGTCCAGCGTCGTGTCGGTACCGCCGGCTCGCACCCGGATCCGCTCGCCCGCCCGGTGGATCGCGGTGACCGCGGCGGAGAATCGGACCTCGCCACCGGCGGTGCGGATGTCGTCGGCCATCGCGCGGGCGACCGCGACGTAGTCGACGATCGCCGTAGTGGGGGAGTGCAGCGCGGCGGCTCCGGCGACGTTCGGCTCGAGCTCGCGGAGCGCGGCGGGGTCCAGCCAACGGACGCCGGGCACACCGTTGGCGTCGGCCCGCTTCTCGATGTCCTTCAGCCGGGCCACCTCGACCTCGTCGCGCGCGACGACGACCTTGCCGATCTCGTGGTAGGCGAGCGCGTGCTCCGCGCAGAACTCCTTGAGCAGGGCGACGCCGCGGCGGCACAACGTCGCCTTGAGGGAGCCGGGCGTGTAGTAGAGGCCCGCGTGCACGACGCCCGAATTGTGGCCGGACTGGTGCTGCGAGACGTCGGTCTCCTTCTCGAAGACGACGACGTCGGCGCCCTGCTGGGCGATCCGGCGGGCGATCGCGAGGCCGACCAGGCCCGCGCCGACGACGCCGACCCGCGCGCTCATGAGGCGTACCGGACGGCGACGGTCTTGGCCCGGGTGTAGAAGCGCAGCGCCTCGGCGCCCTGCTCCTTGAACGGGGAGCCGGAGTCGCCGAAGCCGCCGAACGGCATGTGCACGTCCCAGCCCGAGGTCGGCAGGTTGACCGACACCTGCCCGGTGTCCACGCGGTCGGCGAACTCGTACGCGCGCTGCAGGTCTCGGGTGAACACCGCGGCGGCCAGCCCGTAGACCGAGTCGTTGACCGCGGCCACGACCTCGTCGAACCCGTCAACGACCCGGACGGCGACGACCGGGCCGAACACCTCGTCGCGCCAGAGTGAGTGCCTCCCGTCCACGCCGGTCACGACCGTCGGCTCGACGTAGCAGCCGTGGGCGTAGGCCTCGTCCGCCGGGGCGCCGCCGCCGAAGCGGACCACGACGCCCTCGGCGCGGGCCCGGTCGATGTGCTCGAGCACCTCGGCGCGGTGGCGCGCGCTGACGACCGGCCCCATCGTGGTGCCCTCGGCGTCGCCGGGGCCGAGCCTCACCTGCTGGGCGGCGTCGATCAGTCCGGCGATCAACGGTTCGGCCACCGCCTGCTCGACGACGACCCGGCTGGTGGCCGTGCAACGCTGCCCGGCCTGCCCGAACGACGCGGCGGCGATCGTGCTTACCGCGGCCGCCAGATCGGCGTCGGCGAGGACCGCGGACGCGTTCTTGCCACCCATCTCGGTCTGCACCCGCACGTTGCGGCCGGCCAGCCGGTGCTGGAGCCGGCGCCCGATCCCGGTGCTGCCGGTGAACGACATCGCGGTGATCCGGGGATCGTCCAGCAATGCCGCCTCGATCTCGCGGATCCGGCCGGTGACGACGCCGAGGACACCCGCGGGGAGGCCCGCCGCCTCCAGACTCCGGGCCAGGTGGAACGCGACCAGCGGGGTCTCCGAGGCCGGTTTGAGGATGACCGCGTTGCCGGCGATCAGCGCCGGCGCGAGCTTGCGGGCCGGTGTGAGCAGCGGGTCGTTCCACGGCGTGACCAGCGTGACCACGCCCAGCGGTTCACGGCGGACGCTGGTCTGGGTGCCCGGCCGGCCGTCGGCGATCAGCTCGCCGTAGGGCTGGCGAGCCCAGCTCGCGTAGTACTCGAGGAAGTCGGCGGCCTTCGTGACCTCGGTGGTCGCTTCGGCGCGGGTCTTGCCCATCTCGGCGACCAGGTCCCCGGCGATCTCGGCACCGCGGGCCCGCAGGTCCGCGGCGGCGCGGGCCATGATCTCCGCGCGCTGCAGGGGGTTGGTCGCGCGCCACCGCGCGGCACCGAGCTCTGCGGCGTCGTACCGGGCGGTGACCTCAGCGGCCGTGAGCGCCGGGACACGGCCCACCACGCGGCGGACGTCGGCGGGGTCGGTCACCTCGAGGGAGGCCACCTGCTCCGTACTCTCCACCGGCTCCTGTGCCGCGTGCACTGGCATGAGTCGTCGCCCCCTTCACCGGGAAAACGCTGAGGATCGAAATGCTGCCGAGCGGGCTCAATCGTAAGAGCGCTGCGGCGTCGCGGAAGACCTCGATAATGCAAGCTAAGGTGTACAGCCGGGCTGGTCGGGAACGCTTTTCCGCCGCGCGGCGCACGACATCATGAGGGCTCGACTCGCTATTCGGAGGACCGATGCCCTACGTCGTCATCGCCCACTATCGCGCATGCGAAGGAGCGGAAAGGCGAGTCGCGGATTCGGAGTAGGCGGATCGAGAAGTCCGCGAATTCGTGCTGACCTGACCGCGCCCCCGCTGCCCGGGAAAGGCAGCGGGGGCGCGTTCAGCGCGGGCCGGGGTCAGCGGGAGCTACGTCGGTCGAGTGGGCCCCACTCGACCGAACCCTCGGCTTCGACCAGACGTTCGGACTCGGTCAGGGCCTGGTCGGAGATCCACGCGACCGGGCCCAGGCACCTGACGAGCGGCTCGTTGTCCGGGCCGCGGCCACAGACCTCGCCGTGCATCACCCACGGACGGGTGCCCTCTCCCCGCAGGTTCCGCAGGTGGCGGTAGTCGTAGAGGCGGCGTGCGACCCAGAGCCGCAGCGTTCGCCCCTCCCACCACGGTTCGACCGCGAGCGGGTTAGCGGACAGGCCGGGCAGCCGGACGCCGGTCAGCGAGTCGCGGCTGGTGCCGCCCTGCTCGCCGTCGCAGACGTCGACATCGGGACCCAGCGACCACCGCACGTACAAGTCGTCCGGGTGCGTGACGAGTAGCTCGACGACCGCGTCGAGGTCAGGAAGCGTCGGTAGACGAGTTCCGTTTCGCACGGCGCCAGGAATGCCCCCATTCCGCAATTCCACGCGTCGATTTTTCCTGCGTGTTACGGCGTTCTCCCGGCCCGTGCCGCGGCCCGCACCGAGCGGGGGCCGGAATCAGCCGCGGCCGGACCGGCTCCATTCGCTGACCGCATCGCGCATCCGGTCGAACAGGGCCAGCGGCGGTCCCGCGAGCATGTTGCCGAGCGCGGATTCCCCCGCCGCCGGGTGGGGGCGCGTCGGTGCGACCGCCTCGGCCGCCTTCACCGCGCCGGTCATCCGCCGCAGCCGCGCCGCGTCGGTCGTCCGCCGCAGCTCCGGGAACTCCTCCTGCTCCTCGTGCGCGGCGTGCTGCAGTACGGCCCGCTCGAACGCCGCGAACCGCACGTCGAAGTCGGGGGCATCGGTGCCGAGGTCGTGCAGGTCGGACAGGACCTTCTTGGCGTCGCTCTCCTCGTGCAGCCGCGCGGCGACGACGGCCTCGCCGGCGCCGTCCCTGGCGGCCGGGTGGACCACCTGCTCCTCGGCGGCTTCGTGGACGGCCAGCAGCCGGACCAACTGCCGGAACGCGTCCCGCTTGGCGTCACCGTCGGCGGCCTTGACCTGGGCGAACAGCGCCTTGATCTGCTGGTGCTGGTCGAGCAGGAGATCGACGACGTCCTGCTCCTTGGTGGCGGTTCCCATCGTTTCCTCCGTCTCATCGGTACTGGCGCGGTCTACCCGGTGCGGTCGGGGCCATGCGCCGCTGCGTCGCTTGCGCCTCGGGTGTGTACGAGCGCCGAACGGGGGTAGCCGCCGGTCGTCAGCCGACCGCACGGAGGGACGGAGAGCCAATGGCAACCGGAGAAACCGGCTTCGACGACGTCAGCTTCGACCTGATCTCGGTGCAGTACCACTCGCTCAAGGCCGGCCACGACTACGGTCAGTACGTCCGTGACGCCAAGAATGCCGGGCGGGACGACATCGCGTCGTTCTTCGAGAAGATCATGGCCGAGGACTCGGCGCGCGCGAAGCAGTGCCACGAGTTTCTCGCCCAGCTGTCCGGCAGCTCGGAGTCCGGACCCGCACTGACCTGACGACCGCGGGCCCGAACAGCGCAGGCCCGAACAGCGCGGGCCCGGAACAGCGGACGTCGCCCGGCGCGGCGTCCGCTGCGGCGTGCCCGGACGCGGTGTTTTGGACGCGGTGTTTTGGGACGCGGTGTTTTGGGACGCGGCGTCCTTGGATCCAGCGCGCGGACCGATCGGCGGACGGGAGAGACGATGACCGTTGACTGGGTGCTCGCGGCCGACCCCGAACAGCTGCTCCCCGCCCGGCAGCAGATGGCGTTCACGCTCGGCTTCCACATCATTCTGGTGCCGTTCGGAGTCGCGTTCACGTTCCTGATGCTGATCGCGAACTACCGAGGCTTGAAACGGGGCGACGACACCGCGCTGCTGCTCGCGCGCCGGTGGTCGCAGGTCGCCGCCGTGTTGTTCGCGGTGGGCGCGGTCTCCGGCACCGTGCTGTCGTTCGAGTTGGGCCTGCTCTGGCCGGGGCTGATGGGGACCTATGGAGCGGCGTTCGGGATCCCGTTCGCGATCGAGGGCCTGTTCTTCTTCATCGAGGCGATCTTCGTCGCGATCTACATCTACGGCTGGGAGCGCATGAAGCCGTGGCCGCATTTCTGGACCGGCGTCCCGGTCGTGCTCTCGGGCATCGGCGGGACGTCGTCGGTCGTCGCGGCGAACGCCTGGATGAACCAGCCGGACGGCTTCACGATGCGGAACGGCGAGGTCGTCGACGTCCGGCCGATGGACGTTCTCCTCAACGACGCGTTCGGGTACGAGGCGCTGCACATGCTGCTCGCCGCGTACATGGTCGCGGGCTTCACGGTCGCCGGGGTGTACGCGGTCGGGATGCTCCGCGGACGCCGGGACCGGTACCACCGGCTGGGCTTGTTGATCCCGCTCACGGTCGCCGCGATCGCGACGCCCATGCAGATCGTCGTCGGTGACGTGGCGGCCCGCGAGGTGTTCCACAACGAGCCGGCGAAGTTCGCGGCGATCGAGGCGCTCTACGAGACCGACACGCACGTGCCCGAGGTGCTCGGTGGCTACTACGCGGACGACGACGTCCACTACGGGGTCCACATCCCGTGGGGAGCGTCGATCCTGTCGGGGTACGTGCCGTCCACCGAGATCAGAGGGCTCGAAGAGGTACCGACGGAGGTCCGGCCGACCGACCGTGCCGTCACGATCGTCCATCTGAGCTTCGACGTGATGGTCGGGATCGGGATGGCGCTGCTCGGGCTCTCGGCGTGGTTCGGGTGGTCCTGGTGGAGGAGACGGGACCTGCCGCGGAGCAAGTGGTTCCTCCGGGCGACCGCGGTCAGCGGGGTCGCCGCGATCGTCGCGATGGAGGCCGGCTGGGTCGTCACCGAGGTCGGCCGCCAGCCGTGGACGGTCGTCGGACACCTGCTCACGCGGGACGCGGTGACCACCGAGGGCAACATCTGGCTGCTGTACACGGCCACGCTCGTGCTCTACACGGCGGTCGGCGCGGCCACGCTCTACGTGCTCGGGCTGATGCGGCGCCGATGGCGCGCGGCCGACGACCCGACCGTGCCGTACGGGCCCTCCGCGGTGGGGGAGGAACGGACATGAGCACGTTCGCCGCGGTGGTGCTGTTCCTCGGCGTCGTGGCCTACGCCGTGCTCGGCGGAGCCGATTACGGTGCCGGGTTCTGGGACCTCACCGCCGGGGGCGCTCGGCGCGGCCGCGAGCCCCGGCACCTGATCGACGAGACGCTGGCGCCGGTCTGGGAGGCGAACCACGTCTGGCTCATCTTCTGCCTGGTGATGTTGTGGACCGGCTTCCCGGAGGCGTTCGCCGCGATCACGACGACGCTCTACGTGCCGCTCGGTCTCGCCGCGCTCGGCATCGTCGTCCGCGGCTCCGGGTTCGCGTTCCGCAAGGTCGTCGTCCGCACCGACCAGCAGCGGGTCACCGGAGCGGCGTTCGCGACGTCGTCGGTGATCACGCCGTTCTTCCTCGGGACCGTGGCCGGCGGGATCGCGTCCGGCCGGGTGCCGACCGGCGGCAGCGGGGACCCGGTCACCAGCTGGGTGAACCCGACGTCGCTGCTCGGGGGAGTGCTCGCTGTCGGCGTGTGCGCGTTCGTCGCCGCGGTGTTCCTCACTGCCGAGGCTTGGCGTCGCCCGGTGCCCGCTGCCGAGCTGGAACGCCGCAAAATCGCCGACCTGGGGCGCTGGTTCCGCCGCCGGGCGCAACTCTCGGCGTTGGTGACCGGGGCGATCGCGCTGGCCGGGATCGCGATCCTGCGGGCGGACTCGCCTCGGTTGTTCGACGGCCTGGTCTCTCGCGGACTGCCGTTCGTGCTGGTCTCCGAGGTGTGCGGCCTGGCCGCCCTGATCCTGCTCGGCCGCGCTGCGCCCCGCGTCCTGCAGGGTCTGGCGGTCACCGCGGCGGGAACGGTCGTCGTCGGCTGGGGCGTCGCGCAGTACCCGTACGTGCTCGGCACGCACCTGACGATCGCCGAGGCCGCGGCCCCGCCGCCGACGCTCTGGGCGCTGACGATCGTCGCCGCGGTTGCGCTCGCGGTCGTCGTCCCGGCGCTGGGCCTGCTCTTCTCGTTGCAGCAGCGCGGTCAGCTCGAGAGCCACTGAGTTCGAGCTACTGGGTTCGAGAGCCACTGAGTTCGAAAGCTACTGAGTTCGAGAGCTACTGGGCGTGGCGACGGCTGGCTCAGTGGCGACGGCCTGGCTCAGCTCAGCCGGAGGGCTGAGACAGGTGGGTGGCGGCTAACCCCTGGGCTGAGCGGGGTTCGTCGGGTCGCCGTGCGACGGCGGGTTGATCGGCGGTGCGGTGGTGGTCTGCGGCGACACGCCGCCGGTGGCCGCACCCGCTCCGTGGTGCGCGAACGGCGCCGGCGTGTCGTCGGAGCTGCCCCGCAGCGCCTGCCGCAGCCCGTCCAGCCGGTCGGCCAGCACCTCGACGATCTCGGTGGACGCTCCGCCCTCGACCGCGTGGGCGTGCATCCGCTCGACCTGGGCCGCGGTCAGCGGCTCCAGCTGGGTCCGCAGGTCGTCCGGGGTCAGACGGTCGTACTCCGGTAGGGCGAGCTCGTCTCGCGCGGTGTCCTGCCGGGTGTCCGCCATGTGGCCCTCCTCGGCGCTGTCGATGGGTGGGACGCCGGGGGTTTCCCGGCGATGAAATGACCGAAACATCGGTTGATGTGGTTCAGGCGGAGCGGGCGTCCAGGGAGCGGACGCTGCGGGAATCGGCGGATCGACCGTCGACGGGACGGCCGAGCAGTGAGGCCACCACGGCCCGGGTGGCCGGTGCCGGCGGCAGCCCCAGTTCGTCGCGGAGCAGTCTCCGCACCGTGTGGTAGTGCCGCAGCGCCTCGGCCGGATTCCCCTCGGCGAGGTGGATCTCCATGACTCGCCGATGAGCACTCTCCCGCAGCGGCTCGGTGGAGACGGCGGCGAGCGCGGCCTGCAAGGCGAGGTGATGGTGGCCGTGACGGAGGGCCCGGTCGGCGGACTCCTCCAGGCGGTGCAGCCGCAGCTGGCGGAAGCGCTCCCGCTCCGCCTCCACCCACGGCTCGTCCCACTCCGGCAGTACCTCACCGCAGAGCTGCGTCACGTCCAGCCGCTCGGCCAGCGCGTCGTCCTCGGCGAGGTGCAGGTCCACCTCCAGAACCGGCGTGAGCCGGACTTGGCCCCCGTCCGAGTCGACCAGCCGCTCCCCGGCCGGTGCCGGCAGCCGCCACAGCGTCGACCGCAGACGGGTCGCTGCGGATCGTTCGTCCAGGTCGGGCCAGAGTGTCGCCGCCAACGTGCGGCGGTGCACGGCCCTGCGCTGCAGGGCCAGGAACGCGAGAAGCCGCTGCGCCGAGCCGCACACGCGGACGGGCTGCTCCTCGTGCCGGAGGTCGAACGCGTTGAGCAGCCAGAGAAGGGTGCTGCCCGATCGCGAAGGACTCATGAGTAGTGCGCCTCTCCTTGGTGGCCGGTCGTCGGGCCCCGCTGCTGGAGCGCTCTCGGCATGGGCGGGGTGACCCGGATCGCGTCCGCTACACCTGATCGAATCCAGGAAATTCGCGCGCGCCAGGACGCCCAGGTGATGCAGGTGAGACAGGGCGGAGACGCGCTCCGGACGCCGGGCGAACGCTTTCCGGACGCGAGCGGGACGTCCACCGGACGCCGCCGGGCACGCGGCACGGACGGACAGTGACGCGGTACCGGGACGGCAGCGCAGACGAGTCCGGGACACGGGTCCGGCACGGTGCTTCCAGCGGTCGGGGATGCCGGCCGCTCATCCCCGACGTGAGGAGCACCTGGTGTACCGCCACGTGAAGAACCTGCAGTTCGAGTCGAAGCCGCAGAAGCCGGACGCCGTGCTGGCGATGAAGATGCAGGAGCTCGTCGCCGGTCAGTTCGGTGAGATGACCGTGATGATGCAGTACCTGTTCCAGGGCTGGAACTGCCGCATTCCCGGCAAGTACAAGGACATGATCCTCGACATCGGCACCGAGGAGATCGGCCACGTCGAGATGCTCAGCACGATGATCGCCCGGCTGCTCGAGGGCGCGCCGAACGAGACCACCGAGAAGGCCGCGGCGGCCAACCCGGTGCTCGGCGCGGTGCTCGGTGGGATGAACCCGCAGCACGCGATCGTCTCCGGCGGCGGCGCGCTGCCGTTCAACAGCCAGGGCGTGCCGTGGAACACCGGCTACATCGTGGCGAGCGGCAACCTGCTCACCGACTTCCGGTCGAACGTCCACGCCGAGGCGCAGAGCCGGCTGCAGACCAGCCGGATCTACAACATGACCGACGACCCGGGTGTCCGGGACATGCTGAAGTTCAACCTCGCCCGCGACACGTTCCACCAGCAGCAGTGGTTGCTCGGTATCGAGCAGCTGCAGGAGGACGGCCTCGCCGACCTGATCGAGGACTCGAACTTCGAGAACGAGGACAAGATCCAGGACCACACCTACTGGGTGTTCGACGAGACCAGCGCCGGCCCGGAGGGGCGGTGGGCGCGCGGCATGACGCTCGTCGACGAGCAGGAGATCCTGGTCCAGAACCCGCCGGTGCCGAGCGAGGACACCGCGCTGCTTCCGCCGCCGGACCCGAAGCTCTACGCCACCTACGACGGCAGCCAGGGCCGCGGCAAGCCGGGTACCGCCACCGGTGCCACCGCGCAGGGCATCGCGAACGTCGTCAAGAAGGTCACCGGAACCGACTGATCTCCGCGGGTGCCCGGCGCCGCTCCCGGCGCCGGGCGCCGCGGACCCGCTCGTGTACGGGCCCACCGCTGTCCGAGGAGATAGCCAATGACTCGTTCTGCCCTCGATCGTCATGCCCTCGAGCCGCCGATGTCCGGTCCGATCGCGGCGGTGGCCCGCCACCGGCCGGGACTCGTCGCGCTCCTCGCGTTCGTCGTTCCGGTCGCCGTCTGGACCCGCCAGCCGATCCTCCTCGTGTCCGGCCTCGTCCTCGTCTCGCTGCTCGGCCTCCGCGTGTACCTCGCGACGGCAGAGGCGCAGGGCCAGGAGGTACGGCCGTGACCGCACTCCCGATGGCCGCACCGGCCCCCGCCGCCGCGGCGCCGGCGATACGGGCGCCACGCCGCGCGCTGCTGCCGTCGACCGCCGTCGGGACGCTCGCCCCTGCGCTGCTGGTCTCGGCCGGCTACGTGGATCCCGGCAACTGGGGCACGGACGTCGCGGCCGGCGCCCAGTTCGGTTACCGGCTGGTCTGGGTGCTCGCGCTCGCCACCGGCCTGGCGCTGTTCCTGCAGTACCTGTCGGCCCGTCTCGGCCTGGCGTCCGGGCAGGACCTGGCGTCGCTGCTGCGGACCCGCCTGCCCCGCCCGGCCCGGGCCGTGCTGATCCCTCCGATCCTCGGCGTGCTGGTCGTCACCGAGATCGTCGAGGTGCTCGGGGTCGTGATCGGCGTCCAGCTGCTGACCGGCTGGTCGACCGGCTCCTCGGTGGCGGTCGCCACCGCGCTCGTCGTCACGATCCTGGTCGCGCCGCCCGGCGTCGCCCGCCGGACCGTCTACACCTGCCTGGGGCTGGTCGGCGCGGTGTACCTGACCGTCCTGTTCCTCAACGGCATCGGCGACGTGGTCGCGGGTCTGCGCCCGGAGTCGCTGCCGCCCGGCGGGATCGTGGTCGCCGCCGGTCTGATCGGCGCGGTCGTCATGCCGCACAACATCTTGCTCCACAGCGCACTCGCCCGGGACCTGCGGCACGCCGCGGACCGGCGGGACGGTGGACAGGCGACGCCCGCCCGGCTGGCCCGGCTGAGCCGCCGCTCGCTGACCACCACTGCCGCCGCGCTCGGCGTCGCGTTCGCGGTGAACTGCGCGATCATGTCGATCACGGCCAGCGGCTCGAGCAGCGGCACCGACCTGGCCGGTGCCCTCGGCTCGTCCGCGGCCACGTTCGGCGCGGCCACCACGATCCTGTTCGCGATCACGCTGATCGGCGCGGGCCTGGCGTCCTCCACGGCGGGCGGCATGGTCAGCGCCGACGTGATCAGCCGCCTGCTACCGAGCTTCCCGGCCCCACCGGCCGTCCGCCGGATCGCTTGCCTGGTCCCCGCCGCGCTGATCGCGGGCAGCGGCCTACCGCAGGTCACGGTGCTGGTCTGGAGTCAGGTCCTGCTGACGGTCGCGCTGCCGCTGGTGCTGGTGCCGCTGGTGTGGTTCTCCAGCGAGCGACGGACGGTCGGACGCTGGGCCCTCACGCCGGCCGTCCGGGGCGTCGCGATCGCGGTGACCGGGGGCATGTTCCTCGCCGGTCTCGCGTCCCTGCTGGCCTGAGGCGCCCGGAACGCCGAACGACCCGCCGTCTTCCAGACGGCGGNCGCTCAGCCGCGGCCGGTGGGTGCTCAGGCGGACGGTTCGAACACCGCGCGGACGCAGTTGTCCTTCTTCTCCTTGAACAGCTCGTACCCCTTCGGACCCTGCTTGAGCGGCATGATGTGCGTGGCGAGGTGCTCGGTGAGCAGCTCACCCTTCTCCATCCGCTCCAGCAGCATCGGGATGTAGCGCTGGCCGTGCATCTGCGCGCTGCGGACCGTCAGGCCCTTGTTCATCATCGCGCCGAGCGGGAACTTGTCGACGACCCCGGCGTAGACGCCGAGCACGAAGACCGAGCCGCCCTTCCGGCAGTTGTAGATCGCTTCCCGCACCGCGGTGGGCCGGTCGGTCTGCAGCCGCAGCTGGTGCTTCGCCTGGTCGTAGAGGAACTCGGGCCCGGGGGAGTGGGCCTCCATCCCGACCGCCTCGATGCAGACGTCCGGCCCGCGGCCGCCGGATCGCTCGCGCAGCTCACCGCCGACGTCGGTCTGCTCGTAGTTGAGCGTCTCCGCGCCGATGTAGCGCCGCACCTGCTCGAGCCGGTACTCGTAACGGTCGATGACGATCACCCGCTCGGCGCCGAGCAGGATCGCTGCCCGGGCGGCCATCTGCCCGACCGCGCCGGCACCCCACACCGCGACGACGTCGCCGGGACGGACGTTGCCGAGGTCGGCGCCCATCCAGCCGGTGGACGCGGAGTCCGAGGCGAACAGCGCCCGCAGGTCGCTCACGCCGTCCGGGATCGGAAACGCGCCGACGTCGGCGAACGGGACCCGGATGTACTCGGCGTGGCTCCCGGCGTTGCCGCCCATCGCGTGGGAGTACCCGAAGCAGCCGCCGGGCGCGAAGCCCCAGAGCTCCTCGGTGATCGCCGGGTTCTGGTTGCCGTTGTCGCAGAGCGAGTACAACTCCTGCGCGCAGTACCAGCACTTGCCGCAGGAGATGAACGACGAGACCACGACCCGGTCGCCGACGCGGTGGTTCGTCACGTTCGGCCCGACCTCGACCACCTCGCCGACGAACTCGTGCCCCAGCACGTCACCGGCCTTCATGAACGGGATGTAGCCACCCACCAGGTGCAGGTCGGAGCCGCAGGTCACGGTCTTGGTGACCTTGACGATGATGTCCCGGGTGTTGATGATCCGCGGGTCCGGGACCTTCTCGACCTGCAGCTTGTTGACGCCCTGCCAGGTCAGCGCCTTCACCGGCCCTCTCCCTTCGCGTGCGCGATCGCCAGCTCCAGCGGCTTGCCGGTGAGCGTCTTCTTGGTCGTTCCGGGCCGGTCCGGCGAGAGGATCTCGCCGGTCTCCAGGAGTTGCCGCGTGTCCCGGAGGGCCTTGCGGACGGCCTGGCGCGGGTCGGTTCCGGCGGCGCGGGAGGCCGCCGCCTTGACCCCGCTGGGCTCACCTTCGGCCAGCCGGACGCCGATCTCGGTGCCCTTGTCGCCCGGCGCGGGCCGGATCACGATCTCGGTCTCCGGGCCGAGCTCGCGGAGCGGCTCGGGCAGCAGGCCGTCGGCCTTGACCTGGTCGGGGGAGACGTTCACGGTGACGAACCGCCACCTCGACGTGTCCGTCGTCGCGGTGCGGTTCCGCGCGCGGCGGGTTAGCAGTTTGCGGGCGGCCCAGCCGGTGCCGCCGACGACGGCTATCGCCGTGGCGCCGCGTACTCCTTGCATGGTTTCGTCCACCTCACCGGGTATCGGAAATGTGTGCCCGGCGTCGTACCCCACCGAAGCGCGCTGAATCCCCAACGCATCGCTGCGGCGAGTCGAGGGCGGTCGCGAACGCCGGTCGGTAGCGGACCGGCCACCGTCCGGTTCGGATCGGCTGTTCGACGAGCGTGTACGACGCGAGGGCGAGGGCCGCCGTCGCCGCGCACCGGACGCCCAGCAGCGCACCGCCGCTCAGACCGGTCCGGTCGGCGTCCAGCAGCAGGAACGTCGGCCAGTGCCACAGGTAGAGCCCGTAGGAGATCCGGCCGATCCCGACCAGCGGTGGCAGCGCGAGCGTCCGCGCGGTGAGCCCGTCGGGCCGCGTCTCGATCCGGGCGACGACCACGGCGACCCCCAGCACCCCGATCCCCACCAGCGCCAGCGCCGCTCCCGCGGCGGCGGCTCGGCGGATTGTCGAGTCGTCAACGTGGCGAGGGCCTTCTGCGCGTTGACTTCTGGGCAAGCCGTCGTTGGGGGCGGGCGAGCGCCACCGCTAGCGCGCAGCCGATCAGCAGGCCGAAGCAGCGGGTGCCGCTGCCGTGGTAGGTCGGGCCGGGCTCGGCCTCCGGCCCGGCGGCGACGGCCATCGCGATCGCCGAGGCGGAGGCCCCGGCTAGCGCGAACACGCCGAGCCACCGGGCCGCGAACCGGTCGGCTGCCGGCGCCCCCGCCGGACGCGCGCGGCTCCGGGCCCGGCGCACCGCCAGCGCGCACATCCCGGCGGCGACCAGCGGCCAGAGCAGAGAGAACTGCTCCTCGATCGCGAGTGACCAGGTGTGCTGCAGCGGCGACGGCGCGGCGGTCAGCGCGACTTAGCCGGTGCCGCGGTCGATCATCCGCCAGTTCGCGACGTAGGCGAGCGCGGCCAGTGCGTCACCGCGCAGCAGCGACGTGATCAGGTACCCGGAGAGCACGAAGAACACGTCGACGCCGAGCCGGCCGCCGGGCAGCCGGGGGAACTCCGGCGTGGAACAACAGCACGATCAGGACGGCAACGGCGCGTAGTCCGTCCAGTGCCGGCGGTAAGCGATTCGCGCAGCGCGCGGTGTGGACGCTCGCGGCCGTTCTCAACCCCGAGTTGCCGCTGATTCCGCCGAAGTGCAGCGGCGCTGCTCAGCTGGGCCCCCATCCGGGCAGAACGAGCGCCGCCCACACCAGCAGTGGCCCGATGAGCACGACGATGACGCTGTACACGAGGATCTGCCGGTAGAACACCGGTTCCGCGATCGACTCGGGGCGGTTGGCGAGGATCAGCGCCCCGTTGGTCGAGAACGGGCTCACGTCGACGATCGTCGACGAGATCGCCAGCGCGGCGACGAACATCGCCGCGTCGACGCCGCCGTTCACCACCAGCGGGACCCCGATCGGGATGATCACCGGAAGCAACGCGGTGGACGACGCGAACGCCGACACGACGCCGCCCACGTAACAGAGCACCAGCGCGCCGAGCACGGCCGTGCCGAGCCCGGCCGCCCAGTTACCGACGAACTCCGGCGAACCGGCCTCGGTGAGCACGGTGGCGTAGGTGCTGACACCGGCGACCAGCAGTACCGTCGGCCAGGCGATCTGGCGGACCGCGTTGCGGTTCCGGGTCGGGGAGAGCGCGGTCAGGATCACCGCCGCCGTGATCGCGACGAACCCGATGTTCTTGTCGAAGGCCAGTGCGACGACGGCGACCGCGAGGAACGCGACCAGCGTGAGGATCTGCTCCCGACGGCTGCCGGTGTCGTCGGTCCCGGCCGACCCGGTGCCGGTGTCGGTGTCGGTGTCGGTGTCGGTGTGCGCCAGGGTCCGGCTCCGGGTGCGTCCGGCCGCCGTGCTGCGGACGGTCGCGAGCGGGTCGTCGGCAGTGGCCGTGGCCGTGGTCGGCGCTGCTCCCGCCGGGGCGACGCGCCGCCGCAGCAGGTCGCGTCCGAACAGCAGGAACAGGATCACCGCCATGACCGTGTTCACGGCCAGGCTGGCCAGGAAGACCGTCAGCTCGCTGCTGGGGAGGTCCGCCTCCTCCATCACCGAGTTGGTGATCGTCCCGTAGATGCTGATCGGCGAGAAGCCCCCGCCCTGGGCGCCGTGGACGACGAACATCCCCATCATCAGCGGGTTGATGCCGTAGCGGCCGGCGAAGCCGAGCGCGATCGGCCCGATGATCGCGCACGCCGCCGGACTGGCCGCGCCGATCGCGGTGAGGAGCGCGGTGACCCCGAACATCACCCAGGGGATCAGCGCGACCCGGCCGCCGACCGCCCGGACCGCCGAGTTCACGATCAGGTCGACCGTGCCGTTGTTGCGGGCGACCGCGAACAGGTACGTGACGCCGATCAGCGTGAGGATGAGGTCTCCGCTGACGCCGGCGAGGATCTCCTTCTCGTCCAGGCCGAGCGAGTACATGCCGACGAGCCAGGCCGCGACGTAGGCGAGCGCGCCCATGTTGATCGGAAGGGCCGTTCCGGCGACGAACAGCGCCACCAAGGCGAGAACCGCCACCCATTCCGGCCCCATACGCACCTCCCGGTCGGCAGCGCGTCGAGACCGGAGTGACACCGGTCACGTCGCGTTCTTCAGGTGGCCGTGCCGCCCCGGCGGTAAACCCCGAACCTAGGATGCGGTGCATGAGCTCACCGGCCGAGTACGCGGCGGTGTTCGCGGCCGGGCTCGGCTCGGGCGTCCTGATCTCCACGATCGGGTTCGCGTCGCTGCTCAGTTTCCCGGTGCTGCTCGCCGTCGGACTGCCGCCGGTCGTCGCGAACGTCTCGAACACGATCGGGTTGACGCCGGCCGGGCTGAGCGGCTCGTTCGGTTACCGGCGCGAGCTGCGTGAGCACCCGGTCGTGACGACGGTCGTGCTGCTCACCTGCGCCGGTGGCGCGGTGCTCGGCGTCGTCCTGCTGCTGGGTCTGCCGCCGGGCGTCTTCGCGGCGGCCGTGCCGTACCTGATCCTCGTCACGTGTGTGCTCGTCGGCGTCCAGCCGGCGCTCTCGCGGTTGCTGCGCCGCGGGCGGGAACCGGCCGCCCGCACCCGGCTCTCCGGCCTGACGACGTTCTTCTGCACGCTCGTCGGGGTGTACGGCGGCTACTTCGGCGGCGGCTCCGGCGTGATGATGATGGCGGTGCTGGGCTTCGGCGCGGACCTCGAGCTACGCGTCGTCAACGCGCTGAAGACGTTGTCGGTCGCCGCAGGCAACGTCGTCGCGTCCGCGGTGTTCCTGGTCGTCGCGGAGGTGGACTGGGCCGCCGCGGGGCTGCTGGCCGTCGGGTCCGGCGCCGGCGGTTACGTCGGCGCGCTGATCGGCCGCCGGCTGCCTGCGACGCTGCTGCGGGTCCTGATCGTGCTCGGCGGCCTGGTCGCCGCCGTCATGATGCTCGGCTGACCGGGCCGCGCTCGATCGGGTCCGGCGCCGCGGACAGCGACGCGCCGGCGGCGACGCGATCGCGGCCGTTGTCCTTCGCCGCGTAGAGCAGCTGGTCGGCGAGCAGCATCAGCGCGGCCGGATCCGGCGCGTCGACCGGCAGCGTCGCGACGCCGACCGAGACGGTGACCGTGGTCGCCGCACTCCCGCTGACCGTGATCGGGGTTCGCCGGATCCCGCGGTGCACCCGGTCGGCGATCTGCCGTGCCTCCCGGGGCGTGACGCTCGGCAGCAGCACCGCGAACTCTTCGCCCCCGTAGCGGGCGACCAGATCACCGGGGCGCACTGCCTGGGTCAGCCGGCGCGCGATCTCGCAGAGCACCCGGTCGCCGCCGTGGTGCCCGTACGTGTCGTTCACGGTCTTGAAGTGGTCGACGTCGAGCAGCAGCACGGCGAGTCCGGAGCCGCCGGCGGCCCGCTCCGCCGTGGTGGCGAGCGCGTGCTCGAAGTACCGCCGGGTCCGCAGACCGGTCAGGCCGTCGGTGATCGCGACCCGCTCCTGGGCGACGACCAGGCCGGCCATCCGGGTCAGGACGAGGAGGAACAGCACCGCACAGACGGTGGCCACCAGCGGGACGTGCAGCGGCGCCTCCCGCAGGTACTGGACGAACAGCGTGGCCGGGGCCAGTAGCGACGCGCCGGCGAGCACCACCATCCGCCCGAGGCCGGCGTGCGGCGCCGCGACCGGGGACTCCTCGCTCAGCTCGCGCATCGACGGATGCAGGCCGGCCGCGCCCAGCAGGATCCACGACCCCATCCACATCGACTCCAGCCAGCCGCCCTCGGTGTAGGTGCCGGCGAAGACTTGCCAGGTGTAGAGGGCATCCGGCACCAGAACCAGCACGAACCCACTGGCGAGCAGCCTGAAGGCGGGTGGGCGGCTGCCCGCGCCGAGCATCAGCCGGGCGCCGACCGAGAGCAGCACCAGATCGCCGACCGGGTACGCGGCGGTGGTGAGCACGCCTGCGGTGGTCATGCCTCCGCCGCTCGCGCCGGGGCTGATCAGGAACACCCAGGAGACCAAGCCGGCCGCGACCGCGACGATGCTGGCGTCGACCAGCGCCGGCACGTCCCACCCCGGCGTCCGGCGCCGGATCAGCAGGAACAGCGCCACGCCGTCCAGCAGGTACTGGAGCAGGTAGAGCAGGTCGGCCACGCTCGGGTACGGCAGCGTGACGTCGACCAGGCTGGCGCCGTAGAACGTGATGTCCGCGCCGAGCGCGGACAGCTGGCCGAGCGCGAGCAGCCACCACGGCCACCGGGTCGTCGGCCGGTGCAGCCGGGCGCCGATCAGCAGGACGACGACCGCCGAGGCGTCCAGCGTCCAGTACAGGAGGTTCCGGCCGAGCTCGGGGACGCCGAGCAGCGGCGCGAGCCGGTACACGACGATCGCGATCAGCCCGAGGCCGATGAACAGGGCCCACGGGGGAACCGCTCGGGGAGACCACCTCATGCCGGCACCATCGGCGCGTACTCGGTCGCCAGGCGGTCGGCCAGGCGGGCAGCGTGCTCGGCCTCGTGGCGCAGCCGCGGCAGCACCGCGTCGGCGGCGGGCGGCGAGCCCGCGCGGGCGCCGTCCTCGACGACGCCACCCAGCTGGGCGAGGCGAACCGCGCCGATGTTGGACGCCATACCCTTGAGGCTGTGGGCGGTGCTCGCGAGCGCCGTGTCGTCGCCGTCCGCGAGCGCCTGCGCCACCTGCGCGAGCGCTCCGGGCAGTCGCTGGACGAACGACGCGAACAGCCGCGCGACCAGGGCCCGCTCGGCGTCGTCGGCGTCCGGCTCGAGCAGGTCCTCGGCCCGGGCCCGCATGGCGGCGAGGTTCTGCCGCTCGATCGTCTCGTCGTCCGCTGGCTTCTCGTGCAGTGGGCTCTCGTGCAGTGGGCTCTCGTCCACGGGGATCTCGTTCACTCGGTCCTCGTCCAGTAGGTCCTCGGCGGGCGGGACCGGTGTCATCGGGGGGTGGGAGGCGGCTGGGCCGCCCGTGGTGTGCACGGCGGCGAGCGCCGCCGCCAGGTCCGCGGCACGGACCGGCTTCGGCAGGTACGAGTCCATGCCGGCCGCACGGCACGCGGCCTGGTCCTCGACGAGCACGCTCGCGGTCATCGCGATGATGTGCGGTTGCCGCTCGTCCGGTAGCACCGCGCGGATGCGGCGGGTGGCCTCCAGGCCGTCGAGCACCGGCATCTGCACGTCCATCAACACCGCGTCGTAGTGCGTGCGGGCGAGCGCGTCGACGGCCTCCTGCCCGTTGCCGACGGTGTCGATGCGGTGTCCCAACTTCTCCACGAGGAGCTGGGCCACCTGCTGGTTGATCGGGTTGTCCTCGGCCAGCAGGACCCGCAGGCGACGCCCGGCCGACGGCGCGGGCACCAGATCGGTGGTTCGCCGTCCGCGCTGCGCGTGCTCGGGCTCAACGGCGACACCGAGCACGTGCTCCAGCGTCGACCGGACCTGCGCCGGACGGAGCGGCTTCGCCAGGACCGCGCGGAACAGGTCGTCCCCGGCGTCGTCCCGGTGGCCGCTGGCGTCGCTGAGCAGGACGAGCGGCAGGTCCCGCCCGACGGGCAGCTCCCGGATCCGCCGGGCCAGCGTTCCGCCGTCGGTACCGGCCAGACACCGGTCGATCAGCGCGAGGTCGTAGGTGACGCCGTCGGCGAGCGCCGTCAGCGCGGCGTCCGCCGAGTCGGCCTCGGTCCAGCGCAGGCCCCATCCGGCGACCTGCGCCGCCAGGGCTTCCCGGCTGCTGGCGTTGTCGTCGACGATGAGCACCGAGCGGTCGGCCAGACCGGGCACCGCGGCCCGGCGGTCGGCGCAGGCGGTCATCCGCGCGGTGAGCGTGAACGTCGTCCCGACGCCGAGCTCGCTGGACACCCGCAGGTCACCGCCCAACGCGCGGGCCAGGCGCCGGCTGATCGCGAGGCCGAGCCCGGTCCCGCCGTACACCCGGGTGGTGGACGCGTCGACCTGGCTGAACTCGCGGAAGAGCCGGTCGGTCCGGTCGGCCGGGATGCCGATGCCGGTGTCGTGCACGGCGACCTCGAGCTCGATCGGGCTGTCGTCGTTCCGGATCGCGGTGCCGCCGGGCTCCGCGGGCACGCGGCGGCCCGTCACCGAGACGACGATCTCGCCGCGCTCGGTGAACTTCACCGCGTTGCTCAGCAGGTTGACGACGATCTGCTGCAGCCGCGTGACGTCGCCACGCAGGAACGTGGGGCAGTCCGGGTCCACCGTGCCGACCAGCTCCAGCCCCTTGGCCTGGGCCGGCAGCGCGACCAGGCTCAGCGCGGAGTCCAGGCATTCCTGGAGGTCGAACCGGGCGTCCTCGAGGTCCAGTTCGCCGGCCTCGATCTTCGAGAAGTCCAGGATGTCGTTGATGATCGCGAGCAGCGCCTCGCCGCTGTCCCGGACGGTCTCCGCGAGCCGCCGCTGCGAACCGTCGAGCTCGGTGTCGAGCAGCAGGCCGGTCATCCCGATGACCGCGTTCATCGGGGTACGGATCTCGTGGCTCATCGTCGCCAGGAAGGCCGACTTGGCGGCGGTGGCGGCGATCGCCTCGTCCCGGGCCGCGGAGATCGCATCGACGGAGGCGTTGATGGCCTCCGCCGCCCGGCGCAGCTCGACCGGTCCGGTCGGCCGCACCCGCTGGTCGCGGTCGCCGCCGGTGATCTGCTCGGCGGCGTGGGTGATGCGCCGGACCGGAGCGGTCACCGAGTGGGTGATCCACCAAGCACCGGCGCCGATCAGCAGCGCCGCCAACGTCGAGCCCCAGAGGAGAACCCGCTGGGTGGCGGCCGCGCCCTCCGCGCGGGCGTCCTGGCGGCTGGCCAGCTGCGCGCAGGCGCGCTGCTCCATGCCGGTCAGCAACGACTGGATGCGGAGCATGTCCTGGGCGCCGCGGTCGGTGAGTACGACCGCCTGCGCGGCCGCGAATCCCCGGGTGTCGCGCAGTCGGACCGTCTCGGCCAGCTCGGCGAGCTTCACCGCGACGATCGGCCGCAGTGCGTCCAGTGCGCGCTGCTGGTCGACGTCGTCGTCGGTGAGCGTGTCCAGGTCGGCGAGCGTCTTCTCGACGTCCCGGAGGGCCTGGCGATAGGGATCCAGGTAGAGCGATCGGCCGGTGAGCACGTAGCCCCGCTGGCCGCGTTCGGCCGCCTGCAGGTGCGCCCAGACCGCGGAGACGCCGCCGAGCACCCGGTACGTCTGTTCGACCGAGACCTGGTCCCGGTCCATCGCCTCGATCCGCGCGTAGGCGCTGCCACCGAGGACGGCGGAGGCCAGCATCGCCAGGACGTAGCCGAACGCGAGCAACCGACCGACGGTCGGTGTCCAGCTCGTTCCCCGCATGCCCACTCCAGCTCCCCGTCCCGCCGATCGCTGCCCCCGGGATCAGTTATCGGCCGGTCGGGTTCCGGGCGGGCAGCGGAACGGGTGCGGCCCGGGTGCGTGCGGACGGAGCGGGGGCGCTGCAACCGGAGCGCACCCGAGCGGCACCTCTCGCCGGGGCGGAGTCTGCCGATGTTCCGGGTGACACAGGAGCACGTCGGGTGGGGGTGGGTACGTGGGGGCGATCGTGATCGCCGAGGACGACCCGGATATCCGGGGGATGATCAGCGAGAAGCTGTCGCGGGCCGGTCACAGCGTCACCGCGACCGAGGACGGGGCGGCTGCCCTGGTCGCGGTGCGCCGCTCGGTGCCGGACGTCGTCGTGCTCGACATGCAGATGCCCGGGCTCTCCGGCCTGGATGTCGTCCGGCTGCTCCGGGTCGACCCGGCCACCGCCGACGTACCGGTCATCATGGTGACGTCGCACAGTCAGGCGCAGTACATCGGCGAGAGCTTCAACTCCGGCGTGAACGACTTCCTCGCCAAGCCGTTCAGCCCGCGGGAGCTCGCCGCGCGGATCGAGCGTCTGATGGTCGACGGCCAGGAACCCGACGACGGAGGATCGACGCAGGTGGCGACGGCAGCGGAGGCCGTGGTCGACGCGCTCGTCGCCACCGAGGAGGCAGAGGAGAAGGTCGGCCGACGCCGGTTCTTCCGCCTGCTCACTCCGTCCTCCTGACGGATCATCCCGCCGGACCGGCTCCGGCCGTAAGGCGGGCACGGCGGCGTCCTGGAATGCTGGCTACCGGCCCGGGACCGCCACCGTGAAGGAGACCGTCGATGGACGCCGCCGACCGCAGCGGTCCGGGCCGGCCCGACGTCGACGAATCCGGCCGGTCGTACGCGGTGCTGGCGTTCGGGCCGGACGCCGAGCGCGTGGCTACGACCTGGCGGGCCCGTCTCGCCGCACTGGGCCGGACGGTGTGGTCCTGGTCGGGGGAGCGGGCCACCGACGCCGCCCTGGCCGCGCTCGCCGAGCAGACACGCGTCGCGACCGTCGGCTGGCGGCTGCTGCTCGCGGGCCCGGAGGCCGACGTCCTGCGGGCGCGGGCGGTCGCGATCACCGGCGGTGCCGTGGACGCGGAGCTGACCGTGGTGGTCACCGACGATCGTCGCCGCCGGGTCTGGTGCGCGCATTGCGGGAGCACCACCGAGGCCGACGTCCGCGCAGGCGATGACCTGCCGTGCGCGGACTGCGGCCGGACGCTGTCGGTGCACGCCCACGTCTCCCGGCACCGGGCCGCGTATCTGGGAGCCGGCGAGTGACCGTGCTTCGCCTCGTCGTCCGGCGAACCACCGAGGTCGCCGACGGCATCCGGGAGATCGCCTTCGCGGCCGAGGACGGAGCGCCGCTCCCGCCGCACCCACCCGGCAGCCACCTCGTCGTGGAGTCCGGACCGGCGCGGAACGCCTACTCGCTGACGAACGTCGGACGGGCTCCGGCCGAGTACACGATCGCGGTGCTCCGCCGCCCCGACGGTCGCGGCGGCTCCGAGCACCTGCACCGCCTGCGCCCCGGTGACCGGATCGCCGCCTCCCGGCCGCGCAGCGCGTTCGCCCCGGTCAGCACCGCGCGGCGACACCTGCTGATCGCCGGGGGCATCGGCATCACACCGGTGCTCGCGCACGTCCGCGACGCGCGACTCTGGGGGCGGACGGTCGAGCTGCTCTACGTGCACCGGCCGGGCGCCGGCGCTTTCGCCGGTGAGCTCGTCGACCATCTCGGGCCTCGGCTGTTCCGGACCACGGACCGGGACGCGTTCGGGCGCCGGCTGGCGACCGCGCTGACGACCCAGCCGCTCGGCACGCACCTCTACGTCTGCGGACCCGGATCGCTCACCGACCAGGTCGTGACCGAGGCGTCGGCGGCGGGGTGGGTCCCGCAGCGCCTGCACCTGGAGCGGTTCGTGCCCGCCGAGCCGGCGTCCGGGCGGGCGTTCGTCGCGCGGCTGGCCCGGTCGGGGCGGGACGTCGTGGTGCCGTCCGGCACCAGCCTGCTCGACGCGGTGCGCGCGGCCGGGATCGACGTGCCGAACCTGTGCCGGCAGGGGATCTGCGGAGAGTGCCGAGTGGGGGTGCTGGCGGGGACGCCCCTGCACCGCGACGAGTACCTCGCCGACGACGAGCGGGCCGCCGGCGACGCGGTGATGTGCTGCGTTTCCCGGAGCGAGACCGACACGCTGGAGCTCGATCTCTAACCCTCAGGTCGAGGCTGTAACTACTATCGCGACTATCCGTGGCGGGCCGGCGCCAGTCCGAGCCGCTCGGCCTGGCGTCCGAGTGACGCGACGATCTCGTCCGGCGACCTGTCGGGTAACCCCCAGATCGCGTCGGTGACGCCCGCCTCGGCCCAGGACGCGAGAAGCTCCGGGCTGGGCCGGGTGGTTGCGAGGACGTGGATCTGCGGGGCGCCCTCCCGCCCGGCGCGGGACCAGGCCTCGCGGAGCGCGTCGGCCTTGGCCTGCAGGCCGGTCTCGGTCGGGGTGGTCATCCAGCCGTCGGCGCTCCGAGCGATCCAGGCGAACGTCTTGGGACCGCCGCCCGCGCCGATGATCAGCGGAACGTGCTCCTGCACCGGTTTCGGGTAGGCCCACGACGGGCCGAACGCCACGTACTCGCCCTGGTAGGAGGCGACCTCCTGGGTCCAGAGCGCGCGCATCGCCTCGACGTACTCGCGGAGGACGGTCCGGCGGCGGGCGGCGTCCACCCGGTGGTCGGCGAGCTCGTCGGTGTTCCAGCCGAACCCCGCGCCGAGCGTGACCCGGCCGCCCGAGAGGTGGTCGAGCGTCGCGATCGTCTTCGCCAGCGTGATCGGGTCGGACTCGACCGGGAGCGCCACCGCGGTCGCCAGCCGGATCCGCGACGTCACCTGGGCCGCCGTGGCCAGCGCCACCCAGGGGTCGAGGGTCCTGGAGTAGCGGTCGTCCGGCAGCGCGGCACCCCCGGTGCCGGGGTGCGGTGCGTCCCGTCGCACCGGGATGTGAGTGTGTTCGGGCACGTAGAACGTGTCGAAGCCGGCCTCCTCGGCGGCGCGGGCCGCGTCAGCGGGGCGGATTCCCCGATCACTCGCGAACAGCACCACGCCGTGCCTCACGGGCCACCTCCGGAACTAGAACACGTTCCAGAACGATGGCAGCCGGCGGGCGACGGCGCAAGCTCCGAGGCGGTGCACGTTTGCGGCCGTTCCAGGGCACGCGAACGTGCACCGCTTCACCGAAGCAGGTGCGCCCGCAGGAATTCGATCGTGCGGTCGAGTGCGGCGGCGGCGGCCTCGGGCGCTCCCAGCCACATGTGGTCGGCGCCGTCGAACAGTTCCAGCGTGACGTCCGCACCGGCCGCCGTCAGCGCGTCGGCGAGCCGTTCGCTCTGCCGGACCGAGATCAACCGGTCCGCACGACCGTGCAGCAGCAGGAACGGCGGTGCGCCCGGCCCGGCGTACGTCACCGGGCTGGCCGCCGCGGTCCGCTCCGGCCGGGCCGTGACCGGCTCGCCGAGCAGTAGCGCTTCCCGGGAGTCGGCCGCGTCCGGATCGGCGCCGAGATCGGCGGCGACGGCACCCAGGTCGCTAGGGGTGTACCAGGCGACGACCGCGTCGACCGCGGACGACGGCCCGACCAGCCCGACGTCGCCCTCCAGGTCGAGGACGTCGTCCGTGAGGCCGACCAGCGCGGCGAGGTGCCCACCGGCAGACTCGCCCCAGGCCGCGATCCGCGCGGTGTCGATCCCGGCCTCACCGCCGCGGGCGCGGAGCCACCGCACCGCGGCCTTGACGTCGTGCAACGGCGCCGGCCACGTAGCCTCCGCGGAGAGCCGGTAGTCGACGCTCGCGACCCCGATCCCGGCCTGCGCGAGCCGTTCGAACGGGGTCGGACGGGCGCCCGCGTACGCCGGACCGACCGCGTTCCGGCTGCCCATCCGCCAGCCGCCCCCGTGCAGGAAGACCACGACCGGGGCGGGCGCGGTCGCCTCCGGCGGCAGGATCAGGTCGAGCTCGAGCGGCCGGTACCCGGGCACGCCCGCGTAGCGGATCGCGGTCACCGTGCGGACGCCGTCCGCGCCGACGTGGACGGCGGGCAGCGGTGCCTCGTGGACCGGCGGCAGCAGCGGACGCCCTCCGGGGGCGGAGTGCGGTGCGGTCATCGGGTTCCCTCCGTCGTCGGCAGTCACGGCGTCGGGCTGGGCACCGAGACGGTCGAGCCGGTCACCGTCCGCAGCAGGGTTTCCGCGTCCTCGACCCGGCCACCCCGCCAGGCGACGTGTTGGTCGGGGCGCACGAGCACGAGGTCCGCGCCGTAGTGCGGGCGGAGCTCGGGCCGGTCGGTGAGGTCGACCACCTGCACCGGGATACCGAGACGATCGGCCGCCGAAACCACCCCGTCCACGTCCCCGGCACCCACGCGCAGCAGCGTGAACTCCGGCCCTAGGCGGTCGTAGAGCGAGCCGCCGTCCGGCAGCCAGGCGTGCGGCAGCCGCGCTCCGGGATGCGCCGAGGGCGTGTACAGCGTCAGCGTCGGCTCCGGCACGGTCGTGCCGCTACCCACATCCGGGCCGTCCAGTACCCCGGCGTCCTCCGGGACGACGGCGCCGTCCGGGACGACGACCGGCGAGTCCGGGTAGTCGTAGCCGAGCACCAGGCCCAGGCTGTGGAACTCGGCGTCCTTGACCTGCAGGCCGTCGGCGAGCCGTGCCCGCAGCGCCTGTCCGGCCGGACCGGAGTCGGTGAGGTCGGCGCCGCCGGCGATCTCCCTCTTCAGCGCCGGTGCCAGGAACGCTTCCTGCGATCCGGCGGCGTCGATCGTGCGTGCGGCCACCGGACGCCGCTCGGCCTGGTAGCTGTCGAGCAACCCCTCCGACGCCCAGCCGCGCAGCACCGCGGCGAGCTTCCAGCCGAGGTTCACCGCGTCGCCCACGCACGTGTTGAAGCCGTGCCCGCCCCACGGCGGGTTGAGGTGGGCGGCGTCGCCGACCAGGAACACCCGCTGCCCCCGGTACCGGTCCACCAGCAGCATCCGCGCCGACCACGGATCGGTGGCCAGCACGTCGACGCCCACGTCGGCGCCGATCAGCGAGCGCACTAGCGCCGCCGCGTCCGCGTCCTCGTGCACCCCCTGCACGATCGCCCACCAGGTGCCGTCCAGGTCCAGCCGGCCCATCAAGCCGCCGACCTCGGCGCCGAGCACCCAGTAGTGGACGCCGAGCGCACACAGCGCCCGGGTCTCCAGCGCCGGTGCGCGGAACGTGACGCTGAGGTTCGGCATCGTGCCCGACGAACCCTCGTACCGGACGCCGATCGCCCGGCGGGTGATCCCGCTGCTGCCGTCGCAGCCCAGCACGTACTCGGCCACGACCTCGTGGCGGACGCCGTCCGGGTCGCGGAGCACCGCACGAACGACGTCGGGCCCGTCCTCGATCGATTCGGCCTCCCAGCCGATCTGCAGGCTGACGGTCGGCAGTTCCGCGACCGCCTCCCGGAGCACCTGCTCGACGACCGGCTGCGGAACCTGCTGACCGGCCTCGGCGAACTCCTCGCGCCGATCGGTGACCAGGCCGAACGCCTCGGTGAAGCGGGTGATCTCGTGCCCGAACAGGCCGGTGCAGAAGACGACGTCCTGGGCGTGGGCGACGGGCAGCGGCGCGAGCTCCCGGAGGCGGTCGGCCAGACCCCAGCGGCGCAGGTGCTCCATCGTCCGGACGCTGGTCGTCTTCGCGCGTGCCCGCAGCGGGTCGAGCGTCGTCCGCGGCTCGACGACCAGGACCTCGATGCCGCGGCGTCCCAGTTCGAGGGCGGCGGCGAGGCCGCTCGGTCCGCCGCCGACGATCAGCACGGGGACAGTGCTCATGGTTTCTCCTGCCACTGCTGCACATACGCACGTCCGTAGTCGTTGCCGTGCGGGGTGCGCAGGACCGTGTGGATGTGGAACGGCTGCGGGGTGTCGTAGTCGAGAAAGACACCGCAGTGGTGGTCGAGCTCGGCGATGATCACCGGCGACTGCAGCCGGAAGTAGAAGACGTCGCCGGTGCGGTGACCTCCGATCCAGCAGAACCACGTCTCGTCCCAGTGCTCGCGGATCTCGCGGAGACGGGCCGCCCGCGGCGCGGCCGGCAGCACGCCGACGAAGCGTTCGGCGAGCGCGTGCACCGCCTCCTGGGCGGCGGCCGGCATCTGCGCGACCCGCAGGCCTTCGTACGGGATCACCCGGTTGTCCTGGAACGCACCGGCGAGGTGCCGCTCGTCGCCGGGGTGGACCCGGCCGGGGGGCATGGCCGGGTCGACCAGCTGCCGGTACACCGTGGCGGCGTCGCGCTGCTCGGGCGTCAGGGCGTCCATCACGCGCAGGCCGAGCGCGATGTGCTCGCCGAACGAGCCGCGTCCGGCGTGTGGTCCGGCGTCGATCTCGTTGGGCTCGGCGCCGAGGAAGACGGGGGAGACGACCATGCGGCCCTCGACGACGAGGCAGTTGACCGCGCAGTGGTGGCCGAACAGCTGCCAGCCCCAGGGCGCCACCAAGTCCGGCACCCCGTAGAGCACGAGGTGGTAGCTGAACTCGTTGAGGATCGTCTCCAGGTCGACGACCTGACCGAGGAAGCCGTTGATCAGCATCATCGTGTGTGCCAGCTCGGCTCCCTCGGACGAGAGCGACGCGCGCATCAGTGCCAGCGCCTTCTCCCGGACCTCGACCGGTTGGAACTCCAGGCGCAGACCGGTGTCGAACTGCATGAACTCCGGGTTGGCCCAGGTCTGCCACTCGACCGCGTCCACCGGGAACGACACCCGCTCGCGATCCTCCGGCGACAGCGCGGCCAGCAGCTCCTCGGCGGCCGCGACCATCGCCGCGACCGGAGCTTCCTCGCCGGGCGCGGCGGGCTTCAGCGGGTAGAGGCCGTCGCGGAGCGTGCCGTCCTCGGTGATCCCGCGGAACTCGTTGAGGTACAGCGGGGTCCAGCCCTCGATCAGCCCGCCGGTGAACGTGCCGGGCTTCCGGGCGACGTCCCGGTAGGCGTACGGATCGAGGCCGCGGACCTCGGCCAGCCGCGGGTGGTCGTGGGGGAACAGGTACTGCCGGAAGGCCCCTGGCTCGTGCGACATCAACGGCTGCCCTGGTCCGAGGCGGTTGCGTGCCGCGCGTCGTTGCCGACGATGGGGTTGCGCAGGACGCCGATGCGCTCGACCTCGACCTCGACGACGTCGCCCGGCTGCAGCAGCCACTGCGGGTCGCGGGCGTAACCGACGCCCGACGGCGTGCCGGTGGCGAGCAGGTCACCCGGGCGCAGCGTCAACGTGTGGGAGATCAGCGAGAGCGTGTCGCCGACCGGATAGACCATCTCGTCGGTGCGGCCGTCCTGCACGGTCTCGCCGTTGACCCGGGTCTGCACGCGCAGCCCGTCGCGCAGGTCGCCGACCTCCGCGGCGGGCACCAGCGGGCCGAGCGGTCCGGAGTGGTCGCCGTTCTTGCCGAGGATCCACTGCGACGTGAGTTTCTGCGCCCGGCGGGACGTCAGGTCGTTGAACGCCGAGTAACCGACGACGGCGGCGAGGGCGGTCTCCGGGTCGGCGTCCACCAGCGTCGAGCCGACCCAGGCCACGACCTCGCCCTCCCAGTCGATGCCGTCCTCGTTCGCGGGCACCGGAACCGGTGCGCCGTCGACGGTCAGCGACTGGGTCCAGCGGGCGAACAGCGTGGGGTGCGGCGGGACGCCGTCCGCGGCGAACGTTCCTTCGGCGACGTGCTTGAGGTAGTTCAGCCCGATGCAGATCACCCGGGCGCCGGGCAGCACCGGCGGCACCAGCTCGACGTCGGCGCGGGCCAGCGTCGAGCCGGCGGCCGGGCGCGACAGATAACCCGGCGCGTCGGCCCAGAACTCCTCCAGCCCGGCGACCAGCGTGACCGCGGAACCGTCCGCCGCGAGGTCGGCCACCTCGACACCGGGCGCGTCGCTGCGGCGTACTCCGACGATCCTCACGATGCTGATCCTTCCTACGGGGGTGCACGGCGGGGCGCCGCCGCCCGGTGCGGTGCGGCGGCGCGTCCCGCGGGGTGACGACGCGGGGGCGTCGGGTGGCTCAGGCGTCCGAGTCGGGCGCGGGCCACGTGTACTGCGGCATGAACTGCATGTTGTGCTGTTGGGCGGCGGCCTGCATCCGCGGGAAGTCCGGGATGAACGGCGGCTGCTCCTTGGTGCCGTGATCGGTGGGCTGGCCCATGTGCTGGAAGAACCGCTCGAACCCGCCGGACATGACGCCGAGGATCCGGGCGGCCTCCTCGACCTGGTACGCGTGCGGCTTGCCGGCCGGCACGTACGCGAAGTCGCCGGGCAGCAGCAGCGACGAACTCTTCGTGCCCTCGGAGTCCTCGAAGAACACTCGGAGCTTGCCTTCGAGCACGTAGAACGTCTCGTGGGTGTCGTTGTGCGAGTGGGTCGGGATGAGGTCCCCGGCGGGGCAGTCGCTGGTGATGACGCCGAACTGGCCGTTGGTCTCGTCGCTCGAGAGCAGCACCGTGAACAGGTCGGTGAACACCATGGCGTGTTCGCCTTCGCCGCGGCGCAGTACGTACGGCTCGGGCTTGCCCGGCAGGCTTCCGTGCCACGCGGGCCGGCCGGAGGGGTCGGCCAGGTACTCGAAGCTCATCATGTCTCCGTTGTCAGGTGAGGGCTCCGGGAATTACAGGGCTCCGTGCTTTCAGCTTCGGCAAGGATGCGTGACCGCGATCACGGCGTCCCAGAGCCTTGCCATTGATTGGCACGGACCTTGGATCGCCCGTTGCGGGAACCCGTCACCCGCCCGCGCCAGGGTCGTCGACCTCGGTGCGGCCGTCGGCGTCGGTGCGGCCGCCGGCCGGGTCGGGGCCGAGCGCGGCGGAGGAGCCGAGGCCGCGGGACACCGCCCGCGCGGCCGTGCGCACCGCCGGTCCGAGCGCCCGCGAATCGGCACCTTCCTCGGGCACCAGCACCGACAGCGCCGCGATCACCTGCTCGTCCCCGTCGAAGATCGGCGCGGCCACCGTGACCAGCGGCCGGGGCGCCTGCCGATGCACGATGGCCAGCCCGTCCCGGCGCACCTGCGCCAGCGTCCGGCGCAGCGCCGCGGCCGAGACCGGAATCTTCTCCGGCTCGTGCACCAGCGGCCGGGCCAGCACCTCGTCCTGGAATTCGGCCGGTGCGTGCGCCAGCAGGACCAGGCCCACCCCGGTCGAGTGCAGCGGCAGGCGTCCGCCGACGTAGTAGAGCACCGGCATCGCCCGCTGTGTCGACAGCCGCTCGACGAGCACCGCCTCGTCGCCCTCGCGCACCGCGAGCAGGATGTGCTGGCGGGTGACCTCGGAGAGGTCACGCATGTAGGGCAGCGCCACCTGCCGCAGACCGCGAGCCCGTGGCGCGAGCGCCGCGACCTCCCAGAGCCGGAGCCCGACGACGAACCGCCCATCGGCGCCCCGCTCCAGCGCACCCCACTCCACCAGCCGCGACGCGAGCCGCAGCGCGGAGCTGGGCGGGATCTCGCTCCGCCGGCTGAGTTCGGCGAGGCTCAGCGACGGATGCCGCACGTCGAACGCGGCGAGCAGCGCGAGCGCCCGGTCGACGACCGGATCACCCTGCGGCGGACGGCGCCCGCGCACGCGCGGCGAGTCGATGTTTTCCATTGACCGGCATTGTGCGCCGTTCCGGTCGCGTCGTGCGAGACCCCCGCGGTGAGCGCCGGGTTGCGGCGAGGACTGGCGCTCCCCTGGTCGCCGCCCCTCGCACGGCCGGCGACGTCGTCACCGGCCGTGCGTGGGACGGCGTTCGGCGAGACCAGCTCCAGATAGGAGTTCAGGGCCTAAGGTGTGCCGAGCGTAGAGCGAGCAGCGGCGCACGAGGGGGACGAGATGACCGCCCAGCTGCCAACGGCGCAGTCGCCGTCGCCGGAAGAGAGCCCGGGGCCGCCGTGGACCGAAGCAGCGCTGCGCCCGTACGCGCTCGCGGTAGGGGCGATCGCGGTCGTGCAGGGAGTGGTGATCGGCGCGCTCGGCGCGGCCGGCTACTTCTACCTCGACGACGTCGACTTCAGCGCCGACGGCGCCAAGCACCCGTTGAACTGGGACTACCTGACGCTCCCGGTGAACGTCCATCTGACGCCGGGCTTACGCCTGGTCTACTGGCTCATCGCGCACTACGCGCCGTACGACAACGGCGCCACCGTGCTCGGCCGGGTGCTGGTCCAGGCGCTGGCCACGGCGTTGATGGGGTACCTGCTCGCGCAGCTGGCCGGACCGGGCCGGGCGGCGACCCTGGGCTTGGGCCTCTACGCTTTCTCGCCCCTACTGGTGCCGTCGCTGCTCTCGCTGAGCAGCGGCGCCAGCCTGGTTCCGCTGCACGTCGGCGTGTTGGTCCTGCTGGTCATGCACGTGCGGTACGAGGCGACCAGGCAGCTGAAGTACGCCGTGTTCGGCGCGCTGGGCGGCTGGTTCGCGCTGCTCTTCTGGGAGCAGGCTGTGTTGAGCTTCGCGTTGGCGCCGTTGCTGACGCTGCTGTACCTGACCGCCGGCGGGGTACGGGCCCGGTTGGCAGCGGTCCTGCGATCGTGGCCCGCCTGGCTCCTGTACGCCGCCCCCGTCGTCCTGTTCTTCGGGTACTTCCTGCACGGCCCGTACGGCTCCAGCAGCAGCATGCCGCACCCGGGTGACATCTGGAGCCTCGCGTGGGACGGCTGGTTGCACGCGCTGGGTCCGAGCCTGGTCGGCGGCCCATGGACGTGGTTCAGCATCGACAACGTCTACTACAGCGCGGCCGCGCCAGGGCTGGTCGTCACCGTCTGCGGCCAGCTCGCTGCGCTGGTCCTGAGCGTGCTGGCCGTCTACCGGAACGGCTTCTCCGCACTGCGAGCCTGGATCCTACCGGCCACGGCGCTGTTCGGAACCAGCATCCTCCTCGCCGCCGGACGGTTCGAGTTCATCGGCACGTTCCTCGCCCGCAACTTCCATTACTGGACCGCGGCGTCGATCTCGCTCGTACTCGGCGTCGTGCTGCTCACGGTCCGGATCGACCCGGCCGCGGTCGCCGCGCGGGGCAGGTCGGGGCTGTGGGCCGCCGACGACCCGGCACCGCAGAGCCGGATCGAGGTGGTCAAGCCGATCAGCGCCGGCCTGGCGCTCGTCGTCGCCGCCTACGCGGTCAGCTACGGAACGACGATCGGCAGGTTCGAGCACCGCTGGGTGCAGAACCCGATCCGCGGCTACCTCACGACGGCGATCGACGACCTGCGAGCGACCACCGCGAGCGGCCCGATCGCCATCTACGACAACTACGCGCCGGTGACGGTGGCGACGCTGATCCAGGGCAACCGCCGGGTCTCGGAGATCTTCCGGCCGGTGGAGCACGAGTTGCCCAACGACATCGCGTGGGACGACGTGGCCCTGCCCCTGTACCTGTTCGGGCCGGAAGGTGACCTGGTGAAGGCTCGGTTCGTCGAGGAGGCATCGAGTGTGGACAAGCCCGGCGTGTTCTGCCCCCATCCGCTGCGCGGCGTCGGTTCGGTGACGATGAAACTCGACAAGGCGGTCACCCGCTGGGACTCGTTCGCTCGGCTGGACTACCTGGCGCAGACCCCGACGGAGGTGACCGTGCGTCTCGCGAACGAGAACACCACGTTCGCTCCCCGACGCAACGGCACCCCGGTGCTGACCGCGGGCGCGTACCGCTCGCTGCTGCTGGGCACGCCGAACCGAGGCTTCGACCGGGTCGTGGTGAGCAGCGTGAACCCGGACGCCGTGGTCTGTGTGTCGGTCAAGGCCGGATCCCCGGTGCCTGCGCTGTGACCGCACAGCGCAGGCACGCGATGGCTCAGCAGGACCGGCCCACCGGGACGCGAAGGGTCTGACGCCGCGTCCCGGAGCGGACCTCGACCGGCACGCACTGCGGCGTGCGCACCGAGAAGCCGCCCGGAAACGCCATCCACGGGCTGTCCGGCCCCGCGGTTCCCGGGCACCCGGGGATCCGCAGCACCATCGTCCATTTGCCGCGGTTGGTGCCCCACGCGACCGCCACTGCCGGCGGAACCGTGAGCGTCACCGGGCGGTCGGCGCGGACGACCAGGCCGGTCTTCGCGAACAGGTCGTACGGGTCGCCGGGGCCGGACGGGGACGCGGGCCGGACCGACGCGGTCGCGAGCGCGACCGCGTCGAGCGCGGTGGTGTACCCGGTCGGCGGCGTCGCGAGCGTGTCGATCGGCGACTCGCACGACAATTCGATCTCACCCGGCGCCAGCGACTCGGGCGGGGGAGGGTCGAGGGAGACCATGGACGGGGGTCCGGGCGCTGGGCGCTGCGCGCCGGAGTCAGACGTGTCCCCGCTGCAGCCGGTGAGGCAGCAGACCAGGGCCACCACGGCGAGACGCGTGCGCACGGCCTACCCGACCAGCGGGCGCAGCGTCCGCCCGGCGAGCTCCACGGCGCCCGGCCGGTGCCCGATGTGCGGCATGTTGATCGTCAGCCCGGTGATCCCGGCGTCGAGGATCTCCTTCTGCAGGATCTCGGCCACCCGGTCCGGTGTTCCGGCGACGACCCGTCCGCGCGCCCCTGGCGACAGCGGCTCCAGCAGCGTCGCGACCTCCGCCTCGGTCTCCGCGACCAGCACCGACGTGAGGAAGCTCGTCGGCAGGGTCTCGGGGTCGCGTCCGGCCTCCTCGCACCGCTGCCGCAGGGCCTCCACCTTGCGCGGGATGTCGGCTCGACCGCAGATGATGTTCAGGTGGTCGGCGAAGAGGGCCGCCAGCCGGAACGTCTTCTTCTCGCCGGAGCCGCCGAGCATGATCGGGATCGTCGGCCGCACCCGAGGGTTGTTCAGCGCGTTCGCCACCGTGTACCACTTGCCGGAGAACGACGGCGCCTCGCCGCGCAGCATCGGCGCGACGATGTTCAGCGCCTCCTCGAGCCGTTCGAACCGGTCGGTGAACGTGCCGAACTCGTAGCCGTAGTCATCGTGCTCGCGCTCGAACCACCCCGCGCCGATGCCCAGGATCGCGCGGCCCTTCGACACCACGTCCAGCGTCGTCACGCACTTGGCCAGCATCGGCGGATTGCGGTACGTGTTGCCGGTGACCAGGGCGGAGAGCTGCACGGTCGACGTGGCGGTCGCCAGCGCACCGAGCGTCGTGTAGCACTCCAGCATCGGCTGGTCCGGCGTTCCGAGGCCGGGCAGCTGGTAGAAGTGGTCCATCACCAGGACGGTGTCGAAGCCGGACGCCTCCGCCTCGCGGGCCTGTGCGATCACGGCGTCGAACAGCCGCTCGTTCGGCGTCTCCGGGTAGGTGAAGTTCGGGATCTGGTAGCCCAGGCGAATCGTCATGTCCGGACCATAGCGCCGGCCGTAACGCCCGACCGGCGGACTAGAACGCGTTATAGTGCGACGATGATCGAGTCGGAGTTCATCACCTGGAACGCACCGGACGGCGAGAACCCGGCGCGGGCGGCGTCGCAGCGGTCGTACGACGCCGTCGGGCGCGGGGCGAAGGACGAGTGGCTCGAGCTCTTCTCCGAGCACGCCGTGCTCGAAGACCCAGTCGGTCCCTCGTTCTTCGACCCGGAAGCCAAGGGGCACCACGGCCGCGAGGGCATCGCCGCGTTCTGGGATCTCGCGATCGCGCCGGTGAAACGGTTCCACTTCACGGTGCACGACTCGTTCGCGAACGGTCCGCACTGCGCGAACGTCGCGACGTTCAGCACCGAGCTGGCGGACGGCACGCGCGCGGACACCGAGTTGGTCAGCGTCTACCGTCTCGACGACGCCGGGCGGATCGAGATGATGCGCGCGTACTGGGAGGTCGAGCGGACGCTGGCCAGCGTGCGGCCGCCGGACGCCCAGTGAAGCCTTGACCGCACCGCCCCCGCGCCTCTACATTCCGCGAAACCAGAACGCGTTCCAGTGCAGGGAGGCGTGCGATGGCCGAGTCCGAAAGCTCTCCGCGAGCGACCAAGACCATGACGACGACGGTCACCGATCTGGTGGACCTCCGCCGTCGCCTGACCGAGTGGCTGACCGCCCGGACCGGCGGGCCGGCCGAGGTCGGCGAGCTGTCCAGGCCGGGGGCGACGGGCCTCTCCAGCGTCTCGCTGCTCTTCGATGCGGCGTGGACGCGGGACGGGGAGCGGGTGCAAGCCGGTCTGGTGGCCCGCGTCCCACCCGATCTCGACGCCTTCCCGGTGTTCCCCGCCTATGACCTCCAGCGTCAGTACGACGTGATCTCCGCGGTCGCCGCGCACACCGACGTCCCGGTGCCGCAGGTGCACTGGCACGAAACGTCGGCGGAAGTCCTCGGCTCGCCGTTCCTGGTGATGGATCGGATCGCCGGCCGGATTCCGGTGGACAACCCGCCGTACGTGTTCGGCGGCTGGCTCGCCGAGGCCACTCCGGACGAGCAGCGGACGTTGCAGGACGCGACCGTGCGCCTTCTCGCGGGCATCCACGGCCTGCCCGACGTGCGGCAGCGGCTGCCGCTGCTCGCCGCGGAGGCCGGCTCCGACCCGCTCCGGCGGCTCGTCGACGACCAGCGCGCCTACTACGAGTGGACGCGGGCCGAGGACGGCCTGCGGATCCCGGTGATCGAGGACGCGTTCGCATGGCTGGAAGAGCACTGGCCGGACGAGCCGGGTGAGGCCGTCCTCTGCTGGGGCGACGCCCGGCCGGGCAACGTCATCTACGACGGCTTCCGTCCGGTGGCCGTGCTGGACTGGGAGATGTGTGTCCTCGGTCCGCGCGAGGTCGACCTCGCCTGGATGGTGTTCCTGCACCGGTTCTTCCAGGACATCGCGGAGATGTTCGACGCACCCGGGCTGCCCGGCTTCTTCCGGCCGTCCGAGGTCGTCGCGGTCTACCAGGAAGCGTCCGGCCATACCGTCCGCGACCTCGACTTCTACCTCGTCTACGCGGCGGTCCGGCACGCCGTGATCATGAGCCGGATCAAACGCCGGATGATCCACTTCGGGGAGGACACGGTGCCACCGACGCCGGACGAGTACGTGCTGTTCCACAATCTGCTGCGCGGGATGCTCGACGGCCGCGCCGACTGGATGCGCCAGTGAAGCCGACGCCGCTGGACGAGTACCCGATCCACCAGGCGTCGCTGCCGATCGCCCGCGCCGCCACCAGCGACCGGCACTTCTACGACCGCAACTACTTCCTCGCGCACGACCGGACCGGCGAGCTGTCGGTGATCACCGGCTTCGGCGTCTACCCGCACCTGGGCGTCGTCGACGCGTTCGCCCTGGCGCGGCGCGGCGACGTCGCGTACTCGGTGAAGTTCTCCGACGCGCTGGAAGCGCGGAGCCTGCAGCAGTGCGTCGGCCCGTACCGGATCGAGATCGTCGAGCCGCTGCAGCGACTCCGGGTGATCTGCGACGCGGCGGACCTGGGGGTGGGGTTCGACCTCACCTGGGAAGGCTCGTTCCCGGCCGTGCTGGAGCAGTCGCACCTGATGCTCAGCGGCCCGCGGGTGACGCTGGACGCGAACCGGTTCGCGCAGGTCGGCACGTGGAGCGGGCAGCTCGTCGTGGACGGCACCGAGGTCGACGTCGACCCGGACGTCTGGGTCGGCACCCGGGACCGGTCCTGGGGAATCCGCCCGGTCGGTGAAGCCGTGCCGGCCGGGCGCCCGTCGGACGACCCGAACGAGGGCCTCTGGTGGCTCTACGTGCCGCTGCGGTTCGACGACTTCGCGATCGTGATCATCGTTCAGGAATCCCCGGACGGGTACCGCACGCTCAACGACGCGACCCGGGTCTTTCCGGACGGACGCGTCGAGCAACTCGGGTGGCCGCGGATCGAGATCCAGTACACCAGCGGGACGCGGATGCCGGTCGGCGCACGTCTGCACTGCACCACCGCACGGGGTGAGCCGCTGGTCGTCGACGTCGAATCGCTCGGCGGCATCCCGCTGCACGTCGGCGCCGGCTACGGCGGCGATCCGGACTGGACCCACGGCACCTGGCACGGCCGCAACTGGTCGCGCGCCGACCGGTACGACATGACCGACCCGGCGCACGCCGGGCGGGCGGTGTGGGGCGTCGTCGATCACCCGGCGCGGGCCACCTGCGACGGTCAGGTCGGGTGGGGTCTGTTCGAACACGCCAGCATCGGCCGCCACGACCCGTCCGGCTTCGCCGACTTCGGATCGGTCGCGCCCTGATCCGTGGGCTCTGACGCCCGGGCGGGCCCAGTTTCGCCCGGGCGGGCCCAGTTTCGCCCGGGCGAGCCCAGTTTCGCCCGGGCGAGCTCAGTTCGCCCGGGCTTCGAGGCCGCGGTGCGTAACCTCGTGCGGGAAGTGGAGCCGGACCGCGGTGCGCCCCTCGGCGCTCTGGGTGAGCAGGACGTCCGCGAGCTGCCGGGCGATCCACAGACCGGCTCCGTCGCCCGGCCGGGCCGGCGGCCGGTACCCGGCGTCCGCCGGGATCGGGTGGCCACCCTGATCCTCGACGTGGACGACGAGCGTCGCGTCGTGGTGCCAGGCCCGCACCCGCACCGGTGGGACGCCGTGCCGCATCCCGTTCGTCACCACCTCGTTCGTCGCCGACACGACGTGGTCGGCGGCGAGTTCGGCGAAGTCGCGCTCTTGCGCCCAGCGACCGATCGCGGCGCGGAAGCCGATCAGCTCCCGCAGGTCGGTGACGACGACGTCCAGCTCGGCGGTGTCGGGCGGCGGGAGCATCGCGACGTCGGCCCGTCCGCTGAGGTACTGCGCGGCGGGGATGTAGCCGTCGTTCTCGACCCGGCCGTCGACGGTCAGCTCGTGGTCGTGGATGCTGCGGACGCCTTCGATCACCAGGGTCGGGTGGCGTCTGCTGTCCCACAGACAGGTGATCGGGCAGCCGTACGGCGCGTAGACCTCACCGCACACCGACTCGTAGCCGAGATAAGCCGCGACCCGGTCGGCCGGAGCGTCCACGCCGGTCATGACGTCGGGCTCGGCGATCACGTGCACACGCCGTCCGCGGGCGTGCTGCTCCCGCAGGTAGTCGCGGAAGCCGGCGAACGCGAAGCCGAGCCGCTGGTAGAAGGTTTCCCGCGCACCCCACTCCAGGGCCTCGGCGTCCCGCCCGAGTCGCGTCCGGAGCACCCGCTCGGTGTGCGGGCCGACCACTAGGAGCGCCGGGGTGCCCTCGGCCACGTGGTGGCGCAGCACCGGCACCAGCAACTGCTCGACGGTGGCGTCCGAGTCGATGATCAGTGCGGCGTGGTCGGATCGTCTGCGGGTCGGAGGGCCTGCGGTCGTGGTCATCGGCCGGGGCGGGCCGCGGGATCGGCCCGGCGAGTCGGTGGCTCGAGGAGCAGCCCGGTGACCTGACGGATGCCGCAGAGCTCGAGGATGCGCCAGACGATCATCGAGCAGGTCACCCGCACGACGACGTGCTCGGCCTCCGCGGACCCGCCGAGCAGCACGAGCACGCGCACGCCGGCCGCGCTGAAGAACGTCACCCCGCTCAAGTCGAGCCTGGTGACCCCGCCACCGATCGCGGCCGCCGCTCGCTCGACCAACGGCGAAGCGCTGTCCTCGTCGATCTCCCCGGCGATCGCCAGACAAGCACCCGTGCGCGTCAGGTCGCAGCGGCTGAGGTTGCCCGAGTGCCCCATGCGCATGGAGAACCACACCCTCTGTGCGACGCCAGGTCCCGGAACACAGTCAGCATGCCACTACCACCAGTGATCTGCAGCTCACTCAACGGGGCGCGCCGACGCTCAGCCGAGCGGATCGTCCGCGTCGTCCACGATGACGCCCGGTCGTCCGTACTCGACGACGAAGCGGGCCGCCGTACGGACCGTCGTCGGGCCGGCGCTGCGAACCGTTCCGACCACCCGCAACCGCGCCTGGAGCTGCTCCGGCGTCAGCTCGCCGACCAGGTAACCGCGCCGGTTGTCCAGGTACTTCCAGTGCGGGTTCTCCGTCCGCAGCGGGTCGAGCGCTTGGCGGAATCCGACGACGTCCGCGTCGCCGCCGGACGTGATCGACGTGCCGATCAGCTCGGCGGCGACGACCGGGGAGTCGTCCGCGTCGAAGTCCGGCTTGAGATCGCACGCCCAGGTGGCGTGCTGGTCGCCGGTGAGGACGACCGGGTTGCGGGCGACGCCGGTCGCGAGGAACTCCAGCAGCCGGTGGCGCTGCGCGCGGTAGCCGTCCCAGCCGTCGAACCCGAAGCGTTGACCGCGACCGCGCTGCCGGTCGACCGAGGCCCACATGACCTGGTTCGCCAGCAGGTTCCATCCGCTCCGGGCGCGGACCAGCCCCTCGACCAGCCAGCGCTCCTGCGGGCGGCCGGTCATCGTCCGCCAGGGTTCGTTGGCCTGGGTGAGCGTCCGGGGGTGCCGCGACCGGTACTGACGGGTGTCGAGGACGTGCAGCGTCGCGAGGTGGCCGAACCGTAGCCGCCGGTAGAGGCGGAGCCCCGGACCCACGCGCATCGGGAGGTGCTCGGCGAACGCGCGCAGCGCGGCGGCCTTGCGCGCGGCGAACGGCACCGGCTCCCGCGCCGATGGATCGGCCGGGAACGCGCCGGTCCAGTTGTCGTCGACGTCGTGGTCGTCGAGGGAGACGATCCAGGGTGCGGCGGCGTGCATCCGGGCGAGGTCGGGGTCGGTGCGGTACTGGGCGTGCCGGTTGCGGTAGTCCTCGAGCGTGTACGGCTGGCCAGCCCCGACGTGGTTGCGGAGCCGGGTGGGGCCGGGTGTGGCCTCGTAGAGGTAGTCGCCGAGGAACGCGACGAAGTCCACGTCTTCCTCGGCCATCGCCCGGTACGCCGTGTAGAAGCCGTCCTGCCAGTTCTGGCAGGACGCGGTGGCGAACCGCAGGCGGCGCGGGTGGGCGTCGGGCGCGGGGGCGGTGCGGGTGCGGCCGATCGGGGACGTCTGACGCCCGGCGGTGAACCGGTAGAAGTAGTCGGCGGCGGGGCGCAGGCCGCGGGCGTCGACGTGGACGGTGTGCGCGGCGGACGGGCGGGCGACCGCGGTTCCGCAGCGGACGATCGTCCGGAACCGTTCGTCGGTGGAGACCTCCCACCCGACCTCGACCGGCCTGGCCGGCATGCCACCGCCCTCGAGCGGACGCGGCGCCAGCCGGGTCCAGAGCACGACGCCGTCGGGCAGCGGGTCGCCGGACGCCACGCCGAGCGTGAAGACGTCGGGCGGGAGGCGGTCCGGGCTGGCCGACCGCACCCGGCCGCCCCGGCCGTCCGCGCCCACCAGGACGGGCACGAGCAGCCCGGTGGCGAGGAAGCGGCGCCGGGGCAGCGGAAAGGACAGCGGCACGGGCCTCTACCGGGTTGCCGACAGCAGCGGCCCGGCCAGGTCGCGCAGGCGGGCAACGGCCCGCTGGTCGCCGAAGCGCAGTGCGGTGTTCGTCGCGCACAGCAGTGCGTCCAGGCCGAACGCGGCGTGTTCGGCGTCCACCGCGGCGATCTCGCCGGCCGCGACGGCCGTGCGGAACTGCTTCGCCAGCAACTCGGTCCAGTCCCGCTGGTCCCGGGCGAGCGCGTCGTGCACCGGACCCGGGTGGCTGTCGAACGTCGCCAGGTTCGCGACGCGGAAGCAGCCGCCGGCGAACAGCGGTGCCTCCGCGTAGGTGATCCAGTGGTCCACCAGCGCGAGCAGGCGCGCCCGCCCGTGCGGCGCTGCCGCGGCCGGCCGGACCACCGCGTCGACGAAGAGGTCCCGCGCGGTGTCCACGGTGGCCAGCTGGAGCGCCTCCTTCGTCCGGAACAGCGTCTGGACACCGGCCTTGCTCATCCCGGTGTCCTCGGCCAGCCGTCCGAAGCTCAGGCCGTCGAGGCCGTCGAGCGAGGCGACGTCCACGGCGCGCCGGAGGACTGCCTGCCGGGTCCGCGCCCCGCGGAGCAGGCGTTTGTCCGTGGTTACCGCCATACGGACGATCGTAGGGTCACTGGGTCAGGCGACGAGCGAGCGCCCGCACCATCTCGCTGGCGAGCACCGCCTGCCCGACGCCGGCGAAGTGGATGCGGTCGGCGCTGAGCAGATCGTCCCGGAACTTGACCGGGTGGTCCTCCATGTCGACGAGGACGGCGTCGTACGCCGCGGCGATCGCCCGGACGAGGGCGTTCAGCCGCTGGATCCGGTCGCACCAGTCCGGGAACACCGGGACCACGTAGGCCGACGAGAGCGTGAACGTGGTGAGCGTCGCGCCGGTCGTCGCGGCCCGGTCGTAGAGAACGCGCAGCGAGCGGGCGATCGCGTCGAAGTCGGGTGTCCTCCGGAGCAGGTCGTTGGCTCCGCACGGCAGGTGCAGGAGGTCGGGCTCGAACGCCAGCGCCCGGTCCAGCTGGGTGCGGAGCGTGTCTTCGGTCGTCGCGCCGACGACCGCCGTGTTCAGGTAGGCGAGCTCGGGCCGGACGCTCCGCAGGTGAGCGGCGAGCCGATCGGGCCAGCCGCCGTCACGGTAGCCCGGGCTGGCGTCGCCGGTTCCGGCGGAGAGGCTGTCGCCGATCGACGCGTACCGCCGCCACGGTGCGGACGCGAGCAGGCCGGACGCGGCGTCGGGGGACAGGCAGAAGGGATCGGCGTCTTCCGGGAGGGTGTCGGTGTTCACGCAAGAAACCATACGTCCGACCGTATGTACATCTCAAGGGTTTCGCGTTCTCCCGTGCCGCGCCGGGCGGTCGCCCACCGAACCTGGCACCAACGGTCGGGGAACTATCGGCGAACAATAGACGCGAATAGCGTCTGGCCCTTTGTGGAATGCCGCTCGCGGCCATTGTGTACGCTGCATTCATCGTTATTTCCGTGCGGGCTGGAGAGCGGCCGACCACACGATGCTCAGCGACATCGGCGACAATGCCGACACGATTCTGACGTTTCTCACGACGATAGCGACGCTGGTCACCGCGGCCGGCTGGCTGTTCGAACGGGTCAGCAGCCGGAACCGGAAACGCCTGAACTATCGGGTGCACTGGAATGAATCGCTCACTCGGCCGGAGGGTCAGCCGTTCGCCAACGACCTGGAACTGAAGCACAAGAATGAAGTCGTCCGAGATCCCCAAGTCGTGGTGATCCGGGTCGAGAACACCGGTGGATCGTTGTCCGCCAGGGACTTCGACCCGCCGCTGGTGTTCGGATTCGGCACGCGTCGGGTCATCCACGCGGTCGTGGCCGAGACCGCGCCGCGCACGCTGTTCGCCGGGAAGGCCGACGACCTCGAAGCAGCCGCCGCCACGGGCCAGACCGAATTACCCCTGCCGCCGGTCGAGATGCGCCACGGTGACCGCTTCAAACTCACCGTGCTGCTCAACGGCCGCCACGACAGGGTCACCGGCTCCTGGGACCGTCGGGACGCACGACTGATCGAGGAGGACAAGCGGGTCCGGCGGAGTCGCCGGGGCCTCGCGCTCGGCGGTGCGACGCTCGCGCTGCTCGGTCTGCTGCTCGGCCTGATCATCGTGCCGTCCGATTCGAAGCCCCGCACCGTCGCGACGATCGGCTGCCACGCCGGCACCGTCTCGATCAGCGGCTCCACCGCACTCCGCCCCGCGATCGAAACCCTCGCCGCCGAGTTCGAGAAGCGGTGCCGGGACACCGATCCGGACGCCGTGCCGCAGATCGTGATCAGCGAGTCCGGGAGTCGGACCGCGCTCGACACGCTGGTCCGGCTCGGCACCAGCGCTACCAACCAGGAGATCCAGCGCACCCGGCTGGTCATGTACGACGGCGCCGCGGAGGACCCCGGCCGGGTGCTGGCCCGGCACACGCTCGGGATCGGCATCTTCGGCATCGTCGCCCACCGGGGCGCGATTCCCGACGGCGGTCTCTCCCGCGCGGAGGTGCGGCGGCTCTGGGACGGCCGAGCGTCCACGTTCGAGGCGGTGGACGGCGCCGACCAGGAGGTGAAGCTGATCAGTCGGCATCCGGGCTCCGGTACCCGGGACCGGTTCGAACGGACCGTGCTCGGGGGGCGTCCGGCGGCCGCGCCGCAGACGTCGTCCGACTGCACCGGGTTGGATCCGCGCCCGAAGTCCGACGTCGTCCACTGCGTGCGGCAGACGACCGAGGCAGTACTGGACGTCGTCGACGCGCTGGACGGCGCGATCGGCTACGCGGACGTCCGCGCCGCGGCCCGGTATCCGGACGTGGAGGTGATCCGGCTCGACGGGTACGGCCCGTCCGAGGAGGACGTCGCGTCGGAGGCGTATCCGTTCTGGGCGGTCGAGAACCTCTACACGTTCGGCGAGCCGCCGTCGGGCACCGCGCTCAAGGACTTCCTCGCGTTCGTCGCCACCGACGAGGCACGGGCGATCCTCACCGACAAGTTCGGATACCTCCCGTGCAGCCGGTTCAACCGGAGCGAGCCGGCCCGCGCCTGCGCGTCGAAGTAGTGCGCCCCCGAAGAGGGGCCAGCGCGGGGCGGCGGGGATCCGTACCATGCGCCGGTAACCCCCACGACCGGCGAAGAGACGCGACCATCGATGTCGGGCCACTGGCTCTCCCTGCCGAGCACCGTTCCGGTCCTCCGGCACCAGACCGCGCGGGTCGTCCTCTGCGCGGTCGCAGCCGGAACGCTGGTCGTCCTGATCGGCTTCCCGTACTGGCGCACCCACCTGGTCCACGGTGCGGTGGCCGGCCTCGCCTGCGCCGGGTTCGCTGCGGCCGGTGCGCTGCTCGCGACCGGCGGCGCGCGGCGTCGGCTCACCGGCCGGCTCCTGCTCGCGGGCGGGTTCTGCTGGCCGTTCGCCTGGATGATCTCCTGGGACAGCGGCCCCGGCCCGATGCTCTCGTTCCTCGCTCAGTTCGGGTTCTTCGCGCTCGTCGGCACCGCGATCCTGTCCTACCCGGAGGGGCGCATCGTCGGAGGGCGCGATCGGGCCTGGGTGATCGCCGCCGTCCTGACGCTGGTCGGTGGGGAGATCGCACTCCAGTCCGTCACCGCACCGGAGTGGCTCGGCGTGCGCACCGGCGTCTCCTGGCTGCACGTGGCGCCGAACCGGACCGCGTTCGAGATCGGCATCCGGGTCCAGGCCGTCGCGCAGGTCCTGCTCGCGGCCTGGTTCGCCGGGCTGCTCTGGCGCCGGGTCCGGTGGCTGTCCACGCTCGACCGCCGGATCGCGATCCCGGTCCTGCTCGCGGCCGCCGCGCTGGGGTTGATCTCGTCGATCCAGGCCGTAGTGCAGCCGGAGGCGTGGACGAACGTCGCCGAGCTCCAGGCGTTCTACTTCAACCAGGGCGTGATCGCGCTGGTCGTCTCGGTCGCGCTGGTGTCCGGGGCACTGCGTGACCGGTGGTGGGAGCTGAGCGCGCCGCACCGCGTCGTCCGGATCACCTCGTCGGGCACGTCGGTGGCGACCGTGCGGGTCGCGCTCGCCGACGCGCTGCGCGACGGGACCCTCCGGCTGTACTTCTGGGCACCGACCGAGCGCGGGTGGGTGGACCCGGCCGGCCGGCCGGCAGCGCCGACCCTGCCGACGGCACCGGACGACGCGTCCGGCGGCGCCGACCCGGACGACCACCGCTGGCGGATCCCGATCGCCGGGGAGCAGCACCCGCTGGCGATCGTCGACGTCGACGCCTCGCTGCGGCGTCGCCCGGTCCTGGTGGACGCCGTCCTGCGCGCCGGCGGGCAGGCCCTGCTCACCGCCCAGCTCCAGGCGGCGGCAAGCGCGAACCTCGCCCAAGTGCTGGCCGCCCAGTACCGGCTGGAGGAGAAGGAGCTCGCCGAGCGGTCCCGGCTGGAGCAGGAGCTCCGTGAGGGGGCGCAGCGCCGTCTGGGTGATCTCGCGCGGCAGCTCGACGGGCTGGCCGCGCACACGACCGACCCGGTCGCGGGGGTCGTCGCCGGTGAGTGCCGGGACGAGGTGCTGGCGACGGTCGGGGATCTGGAGCAGCTCGCGCACGGGCTCCTGCCGGCCACGCTGCGGGAGCGCGGTCTCGGCCCGGCGCTGGAGGCGGTCGCCGCGCGGCTCCGGCTGCCGGTGCAGCAAGTGGTCTGTCCCGGGCGGTTCCCGGCCGCGGTCGAGGCGACGCTCTACTTCGCCCTCTGCGAGGGCCTGACGAACGTCGCGAAGTACGCACCGGACGCGGCCGTACGCGTGGAAGTGCTGCTCGCCGACGGCTGGCTGAGCGGTTCGGTGGCCGACGACGGACCCGGCGGCGCCGTGGCCAAGCCGGGCGGCGGGCTGGCCGGTATCGAGCGCCGGGCCCGCGCGCTGTCCGGCTGGGCGGGCGTGGACAGCTCGCCCGCCGGCACCCGGGTACGCGTCACCATCCCCGCGGACGCCGCCCTGGTCGCGTCACCGCCGTAGCGCGGCAGTTCGGGGGACGTCACCGGCGCGGTCCGATCGGTGGGGCCGCGCCGCCCGGTGCGCCGGTCAGATCGGGTGGGCCGTCCAGCGCGGCGCCGGGCCGGTCGCTCTGCACCACGAAGCGGGCGCCCGTCCGCACCGCGCCGCCCGCCGGGTCGAGCACCGTGTCGACGACGCGCAGCCGGACCTGCAACGCGGTGGCGGACAGCTCGCCGAGCAGGTAGCCGCGCCGGTTGTCGAGGTACTTGCAGTGCGGGTTCTCGGCGCGCAGCGAGTCGTGCTCGCGGCGGAACCCCTCCACGTCCGGGTCGCCGCCGGAGGTGATCGAGGTACCGGCGAGCTCGGCGCCGACCACCGGGGAGCCGTCGGTCCGCGCGTCCGGCTTCAGGTCGTTGACCCAGGTCGCATGCGTGTCCCCGGTGAGGACGACGGGGTTGCGCGCCGCGCCGCTGCCCAGGTACTCGAGCAGCCGCCGCCGCTGTACCCGGTACCCGTCCCAGCTGTCGAAGCTGTACCGCTCGCCCGGCCCGGCCCGGCTGTCGGCGGACGCCCACAGCACCTGGTTCGCCAGCAGGTTCCACCGGCTCCCGGCACCGGCCAACCCGTCGACCAGCCAGCGTTCCTGGGTGAGCCCGGTCATCGTCCGCCAGGGTTCTTCCGCCTCCTCGACCGTGCGGGGGTGTGGCGAGCGGTATTGACGGGTGTCGAGGACGTGCAGCGTGGCCAGGTCGCCGAACCGGAGCCGACGGTAGAGGCGGTGCCCCGGGCCGACCCGCATCGGAAGGTGCTCGGCGAACGCGCGCAGGGCCGCGGCCTTGCGGGCCGGGAAACGGACGGGTTCCCGCTGCCCGGGGTCGGCGGGCGCGTCGCCGGTCCAGTTGTCGTCGACGTCGTGGTCGTCGAGGGAGACGATCCAGGGTGCGGCGGCGTGCATCCGGGCGAGGTCGGGGTCGGTGCGGTACTGGGCGTGCCGGTTGCGGTAGTCCTCGAGCGTGTACGGCTGGCCGGGGCCGGTGTGCGCGCGGAGCGTTCCTGGCCACGGCGCGGCCTCGTAGATGTAGTCGCCGAGGAACAGCAGGAAGTCCAGCTCCTCGGTCGCGAGCGAGCGATAGGCGGTGTAGTAGCCGTCCTGCCAGTTCTGGCACGACGCGGTGGCGAACCGCAGTCGGCGGGGGTGGGCGTCCGGCGCGGGGGCGGTGCGGGTGCGGCCGATCGGGGACGTCTGGTTCCCGACCCGGAAGCGGTAGAAGTAGTCGGCAGCGGGGCGCAGTCCCCGGGCGTCCACATGGAGCGTGTGCGCAGCGGCGGGGTGTGCGACCGCGGTACCGGTCCGCACGACCGTGCGGAAGCGTTCGTCGGTCGCGATCTCCCACCGGACCTCGACCGGTGCGGCGGGCATGCCGCCGCCGTCCGTGGGGCGGGGAGCCAGCCGGGTCCAGAGCACGACGCCGTCGGGTAACGGATCGCCGGACGCCACCCCGAGCGTGAACATCCCGGACGGGAGCCGCTCCGCCCGGGCCGACGACACCCGGAGGTGCCGTCCGTCGGCGGTCACCAGCGAGGGACCCAGGAAACCCGCCCCGGCGGACCCGACCAGGGCGAGGAAGCGGCGGCGAGGGAGTGGGTATTCCATCCTCACCCCCTCCGACCAGGCTAGGAGTCGGTGCGCCGGACCGCGGGCAGCAGGATCTCGTCGATGATCGAGACGAGGAACGCCTGGTCGACCGGTCGCTGCTGGATCAGCGTGCGGTAGACCGTCATCGACGGGCTGAGCAGCGCCAGGAAATCGACGTCGCAGTCGGGGCGGATCTCGCCGCGCTCGATCGCACGGCGGAGCAGGAACCGGTTCGCGGCGGCGCGTGGCTCGATCATCGCCGCCCGGAGCGCGTCGCCGAGCTCGGGATGCTTGGAGAGCATCGAGACCACGCCGGTCATGATCTGGAGCTTGCGCTTCGCGTCCTGGATCGTCGGTGGCTTGATCATCGCCAGCAGGTCGCCACGCAGCGTGCCGGTGTCGGGGAGCGCCTCCGGCCGGAGATCCTCCTTCTTCATGCAGGCGATCGCGTCGATGACCAGCTCGGCCTTGGACGGCCAGCGGCGGTAGAGCGTCGCCTTACCGGCCTTGGCGCGGCCCGCGACCTGGTCGAGCGTCATGCCGTCGTAGCCGGTCTCGGCGAGGACGTCCAGCGCCGCGTCGAGGATCTCGGGGTCGCGGCTGTGGTCGCGCTTGCGGCCCGGCTTGACCACGGGAACGGCGGACGTCATCGGGGCCGGCTCCTCTCATGCGTAGTCCGCTCATGATACTCACCAGTTCCGGAACTAACCAGTTTCGAAACTCGCCAGTTCCGTATATGGTCGTTGCATGACTTCGGCAACTATCTCGCCGCCGACCGACGCGGCTTCCTCCCGGCGCTGGTGGGCGCTGGTCACCGTGGGCCTGGCCCAGCTGATGGTGGTGCTCGACGCCACCGTCGTGAACATCGCGCTGCCCGCGACCCAGGCCGATCTCGGGTTCTCCAACGGGGACCGGCAGTGGATCATCACCGCCTACTCGCTCGCGTTCGGCAGCCTCCTGCTGCTCGGCGGCCGCCTCTCCGATCTGATCGGCCGTAAGCGCACGTTCCTCATCGCGCTCGTCGGGTTCGCCGCCGCCTCGGCGCTCGGCGGTGCGGCCCAGAGCTTCGGCGCGCTGGTCGGCGCCCGCGCGCTGCAAGGCGTGTTCGGTGCGCTGCTCGCGCCCACCGCCCTCGCGGTCCTCACCACCACGTTCACCGCTCCGCGCGAGCGGGCCCGCGCGTTCGGCGTCTTCGGCGCGGTCGCCGCGGCCGGCGGCGCGATCGGCCTGCTCCTCGGCGGCGCCCTCACCGAGACGCTCAGCTGGCGCTGGACGCTCTACATCAACGTCGTGATCGCCGCCGTGGCCCTCGTCGGCACGCTGCTCTTCGTCGCGTCGCCGGCCCGCATCGGACCGCGCCCACGGCTCGACGTGCCCGGAACCGTGCTGGTCTCGGCGGCCTTGTTCGCGATCGTCTACGGGTTCTCCAACGCCGAGACCGACGGCTGGGGCTCCGTCCGGACCTGGGGGATGCTGACCGCCGGCGTGCTGCTGCTGGTCGGCTTCCTGGCGTGGCAGCGCCGGGCCGCGCACCCGCTGCTCCCGCTCGGCATCCTGCTGCACCGTGACCGGGGAGCCGCGTACCTCGCGGTGCTCATCGCGGCGACCGGCATGTTCGGTGTGTTCCTGTTCGTCACGTACTACCTCCAGGGCACGCTCGGTTACTCGCCGATCCGCACCGGCCTGGCGTTCCTGCCGATGGTGATCGCGCTGGCGGTGGCCGCGCAGCTCTCGACGAACCTCCTGGTGCCCCGGCTGGGGCCGAAGGTGATGGTGCCGATCGGGCTCGGGCTGGGTGCGATCGCGATGGTCGCGCTGACTCGCCTCGGTCTGCACTCGACGTACGTGTCGGACCTGCTCGTGCCGCTGACGCTGCTCGGCTTCGGCATGGGGACGACGATGCCCGCCGCGATGCAGTCGGCGACGCTCGGCATCGACCGACAGTTCGCCGGGGTGGCGTCCGCGCTGGTCAACACCAGTCAGCAGGTCGGCGGGTCGATCGGCACCGCGCTGCTGAACACGCTCGCCGCCACCACCGCGGCGAACTACCTGGTCGCGCACGGGCCGGTCACCGACGCGGTGGCGGCGGAGGCCGCGGTGCAGAGTTATGCGACCGCGTACTGGTGGGGCGCCGGGTTCTTCGCGACCGGAGCGGTGCTCGCCGCGCTCCTCTTCCGGCGCCGGGTCTCGCCGGACGCCGTGCCCGACACCGCACCCGCCCCCGACTTGGTTCCCGCCGTCGCCCACTGAGCGGGCGGACAGCCGTCCCGCCCGGTCGGCCCCGCCGATTGACGCCGAATCCGTCTCCACGGGCGCCGTGGGGACGGATTCGGCGTAACNGGATTTGGCGTCAATTCGTGCGTGCCCGGTCTCAGGCGTCGCGGCGGTGGAGCAGGAACGCGCCGAGGAGGAGCGTGCCCACCGTCCAGAGCGCGAGCACCCCTAGCCCGTGCCACGGCTCGACCGGCAGGTCGTCGAGGTTGATCGTCGCCTGCACGGCCAGCCCCGCGTCCGCGGGCAAGACCTGCCGCAGGTGCCGCTGCCAGTCCGGATCGCTCACCATCGCCGTGACGATCGGACCGATGTAGAGCAGCCCGAGCACGACGCCGATCGCCGCCGCCGACGCCCGCGCCACCGCCGCCGCGCCGAGCCCCAGCAGCGCGACCAGCATCAGGTAGAGCACCGAACCCACCACCGGGCGCAGCACCGCACCGGGGCCGAGGTCGTCCCCGAGCACGGCCCGCCCGATCAGCCAGGCGGCGCCGACGCCGACCGCCCCCGCGCCCCCAACCAGACCCAGTACCAGCGTCGCCTTCGCGGCCAGCACCGAGACCCGGTCCGGCAGTGCGGCGAGCGTCACCGTGATCATCCCGGTGCCGTACTCGCCGCCGAGCAACACGACCGCGAACACCGCGGCCACCGCCTGGCCGAGCTGGACGCCGCTCAGCGTCAGCTTCATCGTGTCGGTGGCACAGGGGCAGGTCACCGAACCCACCGCCAGCGCGCTCAGCCCGGCAGTGGCCACCGCGATCGCGAGCACCGACCACGCGGCGCCGGGCGACGTCCGCAACTTGGTCCACTCGCCCCGCAGGGCGTCGGAAAGCCGGGGCCGCATCAGACGTCCCGGCGGCGCAGGACGACGACCGCGAGCGCGAACGCGGCCGCGGTCCAGGCCAGCAGTACGGCCAGCCCACCGGCGGGCGGCAGCGGGAAGTACCCGAGCGAAGGGATGTAGAGGTTGTCGACCTGGGCGTACTCGACCGCGCTCTGCTGCACGGCGAACGCGGCGGCTGGCGTGAGCCGCAGCACCCAGTCGCCCACGCCGTTCGGTAACACGCTCAGCGCCAGCAGGTACGGCAGCACGGTCACGGCGAGCACGGTGGTGAGCGCCGCCGCGCTACGCCGGATCACGGTCCCCAGCGCCAGCGCCAGCACCGCGCAGGCCGCGAGCAGCGCCGCGGTACCGAGCACGATCCGGACCTCGGTGGCGGTCGACACCGCGTTGACGTACACGCCGTTGGCGCGCAGCACCCGCTGCCCCAGCGTCACGACGACCGCCGCGGCGATGGCGCCGGTGACCGCCGTGACCGCCGCGAGCACCACCGCCTTCGCCGCGAGCATCCACCCGCGCGCGGGACCGGCGGTGAGCGTGGTGCCGATCAGCCCGCGCCGGTACTCGACGGTGACGAAGAGCGTGGCGACGACGACGAACAGGATCAGCCCGGCGAACGTCCCGACGAGCGTCTGGCTGACGCTCGTGCCCAGGCCGTTCGCTCCGGAGACGGCCGGTGCGACGTCACCGGACCCGGTCAGCGTGAAGACCCCGTTCTCCTCCGTCGAGCCGGACTCGGGCTGGGGCGGTCCGGGGGCGTGCTCCTGGGACGAACCGGCGACGGGGGAGTCGGCCGTGGGGGAGTCGCCGGTCCGATCCGGTCCGCCCACGTGGTCACTGCGCCACGAGCGGCCCGCGGTGCCGTCCAGTCGGACGGAGTCGAACTCCGCGGTCGCGGTGCTCGGACCGCCGGTCGCACCGATCGTCCCGAACGACGTGTCCGACACCTCGGAGTACTGCGGGGACGTCGCGAACAGGCCCGCCTCCACGGTATCCGGCAGGTGCCGCACGGTCACCCGGCCCACCGTCCGCCAGCCGGTGCCGTCCGTCGACTCGGCCGCGGTGACCGTGTCGCCGGACCGCGTCAGCCGCAGCCACCGCGGTGCGCTGTCCACGGCCGGGCCCGCGACGTCGTGCACGTAGTCGTACTGCAGGCGGACGCCGTGGCCGCCGGTGAGCATCACCGCGGCGTACGAGGACCCGGGCGAGGTGCCGTCCTTGAGCATCAGCCCGACCTTCGCCCACGGCACCAAGCCGGGCTCGGGCGGACCACCGGCCATCGTCGAGCCGGTCAGCGAGGTGATCCGGGCGGTGATCGTCCCGTCTCCGGTGAGCGTCCGATGGACGAACCGGAAGCTGTCGCTGACCTCCTGCCCCTCCGGGCCGATCGGCAGCCCGCAGTCGTCGCCGCACGTACCCTGCATGCCCGGGAGCACCCCGATCCCGACGATCAGCACGGCGGCGCCGATCGTCGCGAGGACCCAGCCTCGCACGGTCCGGAACTTCGTCCACTCGGCGCGGAGCAGGCGCCCGAGCTGCCCGGTCATCGGGCGTCCTCCGAGGAGGTGTGGAACTCGACCGCGCTCCGGGTCAGGTCCAGGTAGGCCTGCTCCAGCGACGAGTGACCGGCCACCAGATCGGGTACCGGGGCGTCGGCGAGGACCCGGCCGCGGCCGACCACCACCAGGTGGTGCGCGGTGTCCTGCAACTCGCCCATCAGGTGACTCGAGACCAGCACGGCTCGGCCGTCCACGGCCAGTGACCGGAGGAACCCGCGCATCCAGATGATGCCGTCCGGGTCCATGCCGTTGAACGGCTCGTCCAGCATCACGGTCGGCGGGTCGCCGAGCATCGCCGCGGCGATGCCGAGCCGCTGTCGCATGCCCAGCGAGTACCCGCCTGCGCGGCGTCGCGCCACCGACGTCAGGCCGGTGAGCGCCAGGACCTCGTCCACCCGCCGGCCGTGCAGGCCCTGCGAGTGCGCGAGCCAGAGCAGGTGGTTGCGGGCCGTCCGGCTCGGCTGCAGCGCGGCGGCGTCCAGCAGCGAGCCGAGGTGGCGCAGCGGACGCCGCAGCGTCCGGTACGGCTGCCCGTCCACCAGCGCGGTACCCGCCTCGGTGGCGTCCAGCCCGAGGATCACCCGCATCGTGGTGGATTTGCCGGCGCCGTTCGGCCCGACGAATCCGGTGACCACGCCGGGCCGCACGGTGAACGCCATCCCGTCCAGGGCGACCGTCGATCCGAACCGCTTGCGGAGCCCGTCGACGACGATGCTCATGCTGTTCTCCCTCTGCCTCGGCAACGCCGATTGGTCTACGCGCCGAGCGGTGTCAGCCCGGTGTCAGGTCTGCGTCGGCTGAGGTCCGCTTCCGACACCGTCGGTGTCACGTTGGCGCCGCGGACACCGAATTGACACCCGGGGCCTGGCATCGTGGGGCCGGTGAGAGTGCTGGTCGTGGAGGACTTCGAGATCTTGGCGCGGACGCTGGGAACCGGGCTGCGGCGGGAAGGAATGGCGGTCGACGTCGTCCTGGACGGAGCCACCGCACTCGAACGGCTCGCGATCACGCCGTACGACGTGGCGGTGCTCGACCGGGACCTGCCGGGCGTCCACGGCGACGAGGTGTGCCGCCGGATCGTCGCCGACCACCCCGCCTGCCGGGTCCTGATGCTCACCGCCGCGAGCACCGTCCGCCAGCGGGTGGACGGCCTCGGGCTGGGCGCCGACGACTACCTGCCGAAGCCGTTCGACTTCGCGGAACTGGTCGCCCGCGTTCGCGCGCTCGCCCGGCGTCCGGGGCCCGCGCTGCCACCGACGCTGGAGAGCGGCGACCTCACGCTCGACCCCAACCGCCGGGTGGCGACCCGCGCCGGACGGCGGCTGGATCTCAGCCCGAAGGAGTTCGCCGTGCTGGAGTACCTGCTCGCGTCGCCGGGCCGGGTGATCTCCCCCGAGGAGCTGCTCGAACACGTCTGGGACGAGGCCGCCGACCCGTTCACGACCGCCGTGAAGACCACGATCAGACGACTTCGGACGAAGCTCGGCGATCCGCCGGTCGTGCACACGGTCCGCGGCGGCGGCTACCGACTGGGCCAACTGTGAAGGGGCCAACCGTGAAGGGGCCAAACGCGTGACGCTCCGTGGGCAGTTGACGCTGCTCTACTCCGGCGCGTTCGTGGCCTGCGGCGCGGCTCTGCTCGGCGTCCCGCTGCTGCAGGTGAGTGAGTCGTCGCCCGTTCCCGGCCAGGTACCGGCGTCGGACGGCGTCGGGCAGCCGGCGGCCGAGGCCGGCGCGCGGCAGGACCTCGTGGTGTCGTCCCTGGTGGGGCTGGCGCTCACCGTGCTGGTCGCGATCGTGCTCGGCTGGCTGATCGCCGGGCGGCTGCTCCGTCCGCTGCGGACGATCACCGCGACGGCCCGGGAGATCTCCGCATCGAACCTGCACCGCCGGCTGGGCGTCAACCGGCGGGACGACGAGTTCCGCCAGCTCGCCGAGGTGCTCGACGACCTGTTCACGCGGCTGGAGGCGTCGTTCGAGGCGCAGCGGCGGTTCGTCGCGAACGCGTCGCACGAACTCCGTACACCGCTGACGGCGGAGCGCACGCTGCTGCAGGTGGCGCTCGCCGACCCGGACGCCACCGCCGACGACCTGCGGGCCGCGTGCCGCGAGGTGCTCACGCTGGGGGCGCAGCAGGAGCGGCTGATCGACGCGCTGCTCACGCTGGCCGGTAGCGAGTCCGGAATCGAACACCGGGAGCCGCTCGACGTCGCCACGATCGTCGACGACGTGGTTCACGGCCGCGGCGTCGGTGAGGGCGTGCGGGTGGACGCGCGGCCGGCGCCGACCACCGGCGACCCACACCTGGTCGAGAGTCTGGTCGCCAACCTGGTGGACAACGCGGTGCGACACAACGTCCCCGAGGGTTGGGTCCCCGCCGGTTGGGTCGAGGTGACGACCGGCACCGTCGACGGACGGGCCCGGCTGACCGTCCGGAACACCGGCCCGGTGATCTCGGAGGCGGACGTCGCCCGGCTGCTCGAACCGTTCCAGCAGCTCGAGGGTGCCCGGGTCCGGCATGGCGGCGGGCACGGCCTCGGCCTCGCGATCGTCCGGGCGATCGCCGATGCGCACCGGGCCGTGCTGAGCGTTCGCCCTCGCTCGGAGGGCGGTCTCGACGTCACCGTGACGTTCTGACCCAAACGAATACCTCGTGTATTCAGGCAAGTGCTCTTTGAATACGCGGCAGTATCACCACTCCCGTGTCGGCTCACCAGTATCGGGGGGAACGGCGGAGCGCCTCCGGCCGCCGGTCCACGAAGGAGCTGATCGGAGTGTCCGTGGCACCGCGTCCGGGCGGACGCCGTTCCGGCGGGTCGATCGGGCGCCGCATCATCCGCACGCTCGCGCTGCCGGTGGCCGCCACCGTCGTCCTCCTGGCGGTGATCGCGGTCGTGCAGGTCGCCAACTACCGCTCGGCGGCCGAGACTGCGCGCGCGGTCGGCCTCGAACTCGCGGTGCAGGACCTGATCCGCGAACTGCAGAACGAACGCGGGATCACCGCCGGGCTGCTCGGCGGGAACGCCGGCTTCCGGGCCGAGCTGCCTCCGGCCCGGGAACGCGTGGACGACCAGCGGGATGCGGTGGAGAAGTTGGTCACCGGCGGCGGAGCCGGGGAGGAGCGCGTTGCAGCCGCCGTGCGGGAACTCGACGGCCTCGCCGGCGTGCGGGCCGGTGCCGACGCCGGATCCGCCGCGCGGGCGCCCACGTTCGCGTACTTCACCGCGCGCATCGGCGTGCTCACCGACGTCGACACCGGTCTGGACAGCTCCGGCGACGCGGCCCTGCGGCGCCACGTCGCGGCCCTGGACGCGCTCGGCGCCGTCACCGAGGCCACCGCGCAGGAGCGGGCGTTCCTCAACGGCGTCTTCTCCGCCAGCGGCTTCCGCGGCGACGAGTTCCTCCAGTTCGTCACGATGCGGTCCGCGAAGGACACCGCGGCGGCCGCGTTCAGCCGTCACGCCGACGGCACCGCCCGTACGGCGCTCGCCTACCTCCTCGACACCGGGGCCGCACGCGAGGCGGCGTACTTCGAGAAGGTCGCGCTCGGCGCGGGCGACGGGCGGTATCTCCAGGTCAACCCGCAGTCGTGGTGGTCCGCACTCACGACGGTGCTGGACGACATGCTCCAGCTGCAACAGCACGTCGGATCGGTCATCCAGGCGCGGGCGGAAAGCCTCCAGCACCAGGCGACCGTCCGCACGGCCCTGTTGCTCGCCGCGGTGCTGCTGAGTCTCGTCGGCTCGATCGTCCTCGCCGTCCGCGCGTCCCGGTCGATCGCACGGCCGCTCGCCGCGCTCGCCGCGGAGGCCAACCGCGTGGCCGGTGTCCAGCTCCCGGAGGCCGTCCGGCGCGCGACCTCCGGCGACGAGGCCACCTCGCCGCCACCGGTCCGGGTGTCCCGCGGCGCCGGCGACGAGGTGCGGCTGGTCGCCGACGCGTTCGACCGGGTGCAGGCCACCGCGTACACGCTCGCCACCGAGCAGGCGCGTCTGCGCCGCAGCGGCGCGGAGTCGCTGGCGAACCTCGGTCGGCGCAACCAGAACCTGCTGCGCCGCCAGCTCGGGTTCATCACCCGGCTGGAGCGGGAGGAGTCCGACCCGACCGGGCTGGCCAACCTGTTCGAGCTCGACCACCTGGCCACCCGGATGCGACGCAACGCGGAGAGCCTGCTGGTGCTGGTCGGCGCCGCGAGCCCACGGCAGTGGTCGGACCCGTTGCCGGTCACCGACGTCATCCGGGGCGCCGTGTCCGAGGTGGAGGAGTACCGCCGGGTCGCGCTGCGCCGCGTGGACGACGTGCGGGTGGCGGGCTCGATGGTCAGCGGGGTCGCCCACCTGCTCGCCGAGCTGATCGAGAACGGGCTGGCCTTCTCCCCGCCCGACGTCGACGTCGAGATCCACGGCCGCCGGATCGGATCCGGCTACCTGATCGCGGTGGTCGACCAGGGCGTCGGGCTGAGCGCCGCCGACCTGCGGCGGGCCAACGAGCGGGTGCGCGGCGAGGGTGACTTCCTGACCGCACCGGCCCGGTTCCTCGGGCACTACGTCGTCGGCCGGCTCGCCGTCGGGATGGGCGTCGGCGTGGAGCTCGCACCGTCGCCGGTGACCGGCGTGACCGCCCGGATCACGCTGCCGGCGAGCATGTTGTCCGATCCGGCCCCGGTGGAGCGGATCACGGCCGAGTTGCCGGGGCGCGCTCCGGTCCCGGTCGAGCCGCGCGCACTGACCGCGTCGGTTCCGGCTGGCACCGGACGGTGGTGGGCGACGGCGGATCCGTCCGCGCCGGCGTCCCCATCCGCCCCGTCAGCCCCGTCCGCCCCGTCAGCCCCGCCCGCCCCGTCAGCCCCGTCCGCCCCGTCGGCCCCGCCCTCCGAGATCGCCGAGCCCGCCGACCTTCCGGCGACCGTCGAGTCCGTCGTGCTCGCCCGCGACCCCGCCGACGACAACCCGTCCGCGCCCGCCCAGCGCACCCGGAACGGCCTGCGCAAGCGCCCACCGCGCAGTCAGCGCACGGCGGTCGCCGGAGTACGTCCGGCCGTGTCCGCGCCGGTGCAGGAGCGGCCCGCGCTGCTCAACGAGTCGCCGGAGGCGCTGCGTGCCCGGCTGGCGGCGTTCCGCGACGGGGTCCAGCGCGGCACGACCGGAACCAGCGCCACCGTGCCACAACGAAAGAAGCATCCGTGAGCTCTCCGAGAGTCGACAGCCCGGCCGATCGGCACCAGTTCAACTGGCTGCTCGGCAACTTCGTCCACCAGACCGACGGCGTCCGCGACGCGGTGGCGGTGTCGTCGGACGGGCTGCTCATCGCGGGCTCCGACGGGCTCGGCCGGGCCGACGCGGACCAGTTGGCGGCGATCGTCTCCAGCCTGGCGAGCATCGCCCGGAGCGCGTCCCGCCGGTACGACTTCGACGGCCTCAAGCTGATCATGATCGAGATGCGGCGGGGTTTCCTCCTGGTCTCGGTCATGGCGGGCGGGAGCTGCCTCGGTGTGGTCGCCGACGGGGAGAGCGACCTGGGCCTCGTCGGATACGAGATCTCCCTGCTGGCCGAGCGGTTCGGTGACCTGCTCACCCCGGCGCTGATCGCTGAGTCCCGGCAACACCTACCGAGATGACGTCGTTCCCGGGGCGGCTCGGCCCACCCGCCGGACGGCCCGGAGCGGCGACCCCAGCGGACGAGGACCCAGTCGTCCGTCCGTTCGTGCTCACCGGCGGGCGGACCGTTCCGCTCCGCGACGGACTGCGGATCGAGACACAGCTGCAGACGACGCCGTCGGCGCTCGCCGCGCCGCTGCGATTCGAGTCGCGGCGGATCGTCGAACTCTGCCAGGCCCCGAAGTCGATGGCGGACCTCTCGGCGGCGCTGCGGGCACCGCTGGCCGTCGTCCGGATCCTCGTCTCCGACCTCCTCGGCGCGGGGCACCTCCGGACCGACGCGCCGGTCGGCGCATTCACCCCCGCACTGATCGAAAGGATCCGGGATCGTGTTCGGGCGCTCTAACGAACCGGTGGTTCCACCGATCGCTGTCAAGGTCGTCGTCGGCGGCGGTTTCGGCGTCGGCAAGACGACGTTCGTCAGCGCGATCTCGGAGATCGAGCCGCTGATCACCGAGGCGGAGATGACCGACCGGTCGATCGGGATCGACGACACGTCGGCGGTCACCGGGAAGACCACGACCACCGTCGCGCTGGACTTCGGGCGGATCACGCTCGACGACGCGCTGCTGCTCTACCTGTTCGGCACCCCGGGCCAGGACCGGTTCGCGTTCCTCTGGGACGACCTGGTCGACGGGGCGCTCGGCGCGGTCGTGCTGGTGGACACCCGCCGCGTCGAGGACTGTTTCCGCACGATCGACTACTTCGAAGAGCGGGACCTCCCGTTCGTCATCGGCGTCAACGTGTTCGAGCCCGGTCAACGGTTCGCGCTGGACGAGGTGCGCGAGGCGCTCGGCGTCGAACCCGGGGTGCGGCTCGTGGAATGCGACGCACGCCAGCGGGAGTCGGTCAAGGACGTCCTGGTCGCGCTGACCGAGGAGGTCCTCGCCCGGCGCCTGAACACGGATCGGGCGGTCGCCCCGGGAATGAGGCAGGAGACATGGTGAGGTGGCGCACGACGGTGGCCCTGATGAGCGTCCTGGTGCTCACCGCCTGCGGTGGGTCGGACGCGGCGATCACCGCGCCACCCGGCGTACCCGAGGCCGAGTGCTCGACGGTGACGATCGCGGTGAACCCCTGGGTGGGCTACGCGGCGAACGTCGCGGTCGTGAGCTACCTGCTCGAGCGTGAACTCGGCTGCACGGTGGTCGAGAAGCAGCTCACCGAGGACGCTTCCTGGGAGGGGATGGCCGCGGGCAGCGTCGACGTCATCCTGGAGAACTGGGGCCACGACGAGCAGAAGAAGAAGTACATCGACGACCGGAAGGTCGCGGTGGAGCTCGGGCTGACCGGTAACAAGGGCGTCATCGGGTGGTACGTGCCGCCGTGGATGGCGCAGAAGTACCCGGACATCACGAACTGGCGGAACCTGAACAAGTACGCCGCCCAGTTCGCCACCGCCGCGTCGAACGGGAAGGGACAGTTCCTCGACGGCGACCCGTCGTTCGTCACGAACGACGCCGCGCTCATCGCCAACCTTCGCCTCGACTTCACCGTCGTCTACGCCGGCAGCGAGGACAAGCTGATCGCGGCGTTCCGCGCCGCGGAGGCCAACCGGACGCCGCTGATCGGCTATTTCTACGAGCCGCAGTGGCTGCTGTCGGAGATCCCGCTGAAGCGCATCCGGCTCCCGGTCTACCGACCGGGCTGCGACGCGAACCCGAAGACGGTCGCCTGCGATTACCAGCCGTACGACCTGGACAAGATCGGGCGCGCGACGTTCGTCGACTCCGGCAGCCCCGCCGCGACGCTGATCAAGAACTTCACCTGGACCAACGCCGACCAGAACGCGGTCGCGCGCGATCTGACCGTGAACCAGCTGTCGCCGGATCGGGCGGCGAAACGGTGGCTGGACACGCACCGCGCGACCTGGGAGAAGTGGCTGTCATAGAAGTTGTGGCTTATATAAGCACCGCATGATATCGTCTGCCTCGTGCATGCGTTCGATGTGCTCGGCGACCCGGTGCGCCGCCGGATCCTGGAGCTGCTCGCCGACGGCGAGCAGCCCTCCGGCGCGATCAGCGACGTCATCCGAGCCGAGTTCGGAATCACCCAGCCGGCCGTTTCGCAGCATCTGCGCGTCCTGCGGGACAACGGGTTCGCCTCCGTGCGGCCGGAGGGCGCGCGGCGGCTCTACGCAGTGGAGGCGACCGCCTTGCGCGAAGCGGACGACTGGCTGGGGCAGTTCCGGCGGTTCTGGACGCCACACCTCAACGCGCTGGCCACCGAGGTGGCCCGCGGCAAACGGCAGCGGCGAGTAGCCGCACCGCCCGACGACGACCCCCGGGGAGCAACCGAATGATCGACGTGAAGAGCCACATCAGCGCGGTGCGCCGCACGCTCGGCAGCCGTGAGCTGGAGGCCGGGACGGCACGGGTCTCCACGATCAGCCAGGTCTACGACACCGACATCGATGACCTCTGGGACGCCGTCGCGACCGCCGAGCGGATCCCGCGCTGGTTCCTGCCGATCTCCGGCGAGCTGAAGGAGGGCGGCCACTACCAGCTCGAAGGCAACGCCGGCGGCACGATCACCCGGTGCGACAAGCCGCACGGCTACGACGCCACGTGGGAGTTCGGTGGCATGGTCAGCTGGATCGAGGTGCGGCTGACCCCGGAGGGCGAGGGGCGGACGCGCGTCCAGCTCGAACACGTCGCGCACGTCGACGACGCGCTCTGGGAGCAGTACGGCCCTGGCGCGACCGGCCTCGGCTGGGACTCCGGCTTCTGGGGCCTGGCCAACTATCTGGCCGACCCGACCTCGACGCCGGCGGACTCGGCGGCGGCCGCCGCCTGGGTGGCCTCTCCGGACGGCAAGCTGTTCATGCGGCTGTCCAGCGATGCCTGGGCCGAGCAGGCGATCGCCGCCGGGGACGACCCGGAGCAGGCCCGGGCCGCGGCCGAGCGAACCTACGCGGCCTACACCGCCGAGGCGTAGGCCCCGCCCGTCCGGGTAGCCGCTCCGCGAAACTGTCGTCGAGACGCGTGGAGCAGCTCATGCCCAAGCCGGTAGCGGAGCAGGTAGCGGTCGTCGTCGGGGCGTCCACCGGAATCGGCAGGGCGACCGCGCTCGCGTTCGCCGCCCGGGGAGCCCGGGTGGTGTGCGCCGCGCGCAACGCGGTCGCCCTGCACACGCTCGTCGACCAGATCCGCAAGGACGGCGGCACGGCGACGGCGGTACCCACCGACGTCGCCGATCCCGCGGCCGTCCGGGCCCTCGCGGACGCCGCCGAGCAGGAGTTCGGCCGGATCGACACCTGGGTGAACAACGCCGCGGTCAGCATCTGGGGGCGGATCGAGGACATCACCGACGAGGAATTCGACCGGGTGATCCGGGTCAACTTCCTCGGGCAGGTGCACGGCGTCCACGCGGCGCTACCCGCGCTCCGCCGGGCCGGCGGGGGTGTCCTCATCGGCGTCGCCTCGGTGGAGGGGATCCGGTCGGTGCCCCTGCACGCCCCGTACACGGCGAGCAAGTTCGCCCTCCGGTCGTTCTACGACACGCTGCGGATCGAGCTGGCACAGTCCGGCGACCCGATCGCGGTGACGACGATCCTGCCGGCGTCGATCGACACGCCGCTGTTCGAGCACGGCCGGAGCAAGATCGACGCGATGCCGAAGCCGCCGCCGCCGGTCTACGCGCCGGAGCTGGTCGCCGACGCGATCGTCGCCGCGGCGGAGCGTCCGCGGCGAGAGGTCGCGGTCGGGGGCGCCGCGGTCGGGTTCTACCTGGGACAGCGGCTCTCGCCGGCGCTCACCGACGCGTTGATGTCGATCCGCCGCCTCGGGGCCGGCTCGCAGCAGAGCGACCGTCCGGACAACCAGCTGGACAACGTGGACCGGCCGCTCGGCGAACCGGGCCAGGTCCGGGGGACCTACTCGGGGCGGGTGCTGCGGCGAAGCGTGCTCACCCGGGTGATGAGCGCGGCGCCACGCCCGGGGGAGCTGTTGACCGCGGCCGTGCGCCGGGCGAATGCCCGGCGGGCGCAGGCGACCGAGGGCTCCGGACGTCCGGCCGGGGCGCGTAGCGTCCCGCGGCGGCCGGTGGACAGCCCGGCCGGATGAGGCGTTCCCGGTGCCGGCCCACGCCGGCACCGGGACGCTCTCGCGGGTCAGGCCCGGCGGCCGGTCCGTGGAGTGCGTGCGGTTCGGGCGGTGCGTGCGGTCCTGGCGGTGCGCGCGCTCCCAACGTTGCGGCGGTACCAGGGCGACGGGGGTGTGGGACGACGGCGTCCCCGGCGAAGCACGACGGTGACGAGCGTGAGCGCCCCCACCCCGGCGGCTCCGGCCGCTCCGGCGAGGGCCTTGCGCGGCCGGTCGGCCTTGGTCGCGAGCGCGTCCACGTTGTCCCCGAGGTCGCGGCGCGTCTCCGCGGTCTCCGCGACTAAGACCTCCGGGGCGGTCTCGGGCGGCGGTGAGTACGTCATACCTGCTCCTCTCGCAGGGGGCGCCCCGATGAACGCGGGCGTCCCGGTCGATGGTGGAACGGAACACCCCGGTCGCGTTCCGTTACCGCAGGGCTACCCAGTGCGAGGTTCGACTAACGTTCAGGCGGGCGCCACCCCCTCGGCGGGCGCCCCGACCGGTGCCCCGGTCGGCGCGTCGTCCGGTGCGTCGTCCGGATCGGACTCGCTCGGGACCGCCGCGCCCAGGTCCGCTTCGGGTTCGGTGAGTTGTTCGCGGAGGTAGTTCCACACCACCGCGATCAGCGCGGCGACCGGAACGGCGAGGAGGCTGCCGACGACCCCGGCCAGGCTTCCGCCGAGCGTCACCGCCAGCAGCACCACGGCCGCGTGCAGGCCCAGGCCGCGGCTCTGCACCATCGGCTGGAACACGTTCCCCTCCAGCTGCTGCACGACCAGGATGATCGCGAGGACGATCAGCGCGTCGGTGAGACCGTTGGAGACCAGGGCGATCAGCACGGCGACGAAGCCCGCGAACACCGCACCGACGATCGGGACGAACGCGGACACGAACGTCAGCACCGCCAGCGGCAGGACCAGCGGCACGCCCACGATCCACAGGCCGACGCCGATGCAGACGGCATCCAGCAGGCCGACGAAGGCCTGGGACCGGACGAACGACCCGAGGGTATTCCAGCTGCGGTCCGCGATCGTCGGAACGTCGGTCGCGAGGCGCCCCGGCAGCTGACGGGTCAGCCAGGGCAGGAAGCGCGGGCCGTCCTTCAGGAAGAAGAACATCAGGAAGAGCGCCAGGATCGCGGTGATCAGCCCGTTCACCACGGTGCTCACCCCGGTCAGCGTCGCGGTGGCGATACTGCCGACGCTGTCCTGGAGGCGGGCGGTTCCGCTGTCCAGGGCGCTGGTCACCTGGTCGTCGCCGATGTTCAGGGGCGGTCCGGCGGCCCACTCGCGGAGGCGCTGAATGCCGTCCGCGACGCCGGCCGCGAGCTCCGGCGCTTGGTCCGCGACCGGTACCGCGATTCCGACCAGCGTGCCGGCGGCCACCACCAGGAAACCGATGGTCACGGTGGACGCCGCCAGCGCCGGCCGCACACCGTGGCGTCGGAGGAACCGGGTCGGCGGCCAGGTCAGCGTGGTGAGCAGGAGGGCGACCACGACCGGCCAGAGGATCGACCACATGCGGCCCAGCAGCCACAGCGTCACCGCGGTCAGGAGCAGGACCAGGAGCATCTGCAGCGAGACGCGTGCCGACGTGCGGAGTGCGGCTCGAGTCTTCGTCGAGCTCAGGGTGGCAGGCATGGCGTTCACCTTAGGAGCGACCCGGGTCGGTGCCGTGTAGCGGTGGGCCACGCGTGGCGTCGCGCCGAGGCCGGCTTCCGGAAGACGTCGGGAAGAACCGAGGACCGGCCCGTCGATCGATGCCTAAACTTCAAACGATCTTTGACCGAGGTCGACGCTCCCACGGCGTGGTGAGGGAAGGAAGGCCGATGGCCCGAACCATCATGGCGGTGTTCACGAACCCTCGTTCGCCGGAGCAGGAGGAGGAGTACAACACCTGGTACAACCAGGTTCACCTCGCCGAACTGCTGGAGATCCCCGGCATCGTCGCCGCGACCCGGTACTGGGCGGCCGACGGCACGGCCGACCTCACGCACCGCTACGTCGCGCTCTACGAGGTGGAGGGGGACCCGGCAGCGGTGTTCGGTGAGCTGTCGACGCGGTCCGGCGGGATGTCGATCTCGCCGAGCCTCGACGCCGAGAACGCACAGGTCGTCTTCTGGGAGCCGATCGACGGCGGCTCGCGTTCCCGCTGAAGCCCGCAGTCCGCGGCGGCGAACACCTCTCTCCGGCGGCGAGACCAAACCTCAGGTCCGGAAATCCGATTTCCCACCGGAAGAACCAGTGACTAACACATAGACCTTTCTCTAAACTTCGAACGTCTTGGACCACCGCATGTTCCGACCATCGATGGGGATGAGGCATGGCAACGCGGGATGAGTCGTTCGACTTCGTGATCGTCGGCAGTGGCGGGGGTGGACTGGTCGCGGCACTCGCCGCCCACGAAGCCGGTTTGAAGCCGGTGGTCATCGAGAAGCAGCCCTACCTGGGCGGCTCGACGGGCATGTCCGGCGGCATCATCTGGGTGCCGAACAACCCGCTGATGCGGGCCGAGCGGGTACCGGACTCGTTCGAGGACGGGATGGCGTACTTCGAGTCGGTCGTCGGCCCGCCCGACCAGGGCTCCTCGCTGGAGCGCCGGGAAGCGTTCCTCACCGAGGGCCCGGAGATGATCTCGCTGCTGCAGCGGAAGGGCGTCCGGCTGGTCCGTTGCGAGGGATACGCCGACTACTACGACAACCGCAAGGGCGGAAAGGCGCGCGGCCGGTCGGTCGAGGGCATCCCGTGGGACGGGCGGCAGCTCGGCGAGTGGCAGACGAAGATCATCCCCGGCATGGGCAAGGGGATGGGCATGGCGGTCAAGACCAACGAGGTCCGCAGCCTGCCCACCTGGAGCCGTTCCGCCCGGTCGCTGCGCACCACGGTGCGGGTCGGTACGCGTACCTACCTCGGGAAGATGCGCCGCAAGGACCTCTTCACCAACGGCATGTCGCTCGTCGGCCAGCTCACCAAGATCCTCGTCGGGGCCGGCATCCCGCTGTGGCTGAACACCGGTGTCGAGGACCTGGTCGTCGAGGACGGCCGGGTGGTCGGCGTCCGGGCTGTCCGGGACGGTGAGCCAGTGCTGGTCCGGGGCACCCGCGGCGTGCTGCTGGCCGCCGGTGGCTTCGAGCGCAACGCCGAGATGCGCAAGAAGTACAGCGCCGACACCCAGCCGAACGACGGCCAGTGGACGATGGCCAACCCGGGCAACACCGGTGAGGTGCTCGCGGCCGCCATCGCGGTCGGCGCGAAGACCGACTACATGGACGACGCCGTGTGGCTGCCCAACCCCCGCATGGAGCTGGCCGGCTCGGCCGTCGCGCTCGGCCGGCAGTACCCGCACGCGCTCTTCGTGAACGCGCACGGCAAGCGGTTCGTCAACGAGTCGAACTCCTATCTGGAGGTCGGCAAGGCGATGTACGCGAACGACGCGGTACCGGCGTGGCTGATCTTCGACGACACGTTCCGGAAGCGGTACCCGTGGGCGCGCGGCCTGCCGACACTGCGCAAGCTCGGCACGGTATTACCCGGGCGGATGCCGGAGGAGCTGGTCAGCAGCGGCTGGCTCAAGCGCGCGAACACGCTGCAGGAGCTGGCGAAGCAGATGGAGGTCGACCCCGAGGCGCTGGTGGCCACGATCGGGCGGTTCAACGTCCACGCCGCGCAGGGCGAGGACCCGGACTTCGGGCGCGGTGAGTCGGAGTACAACAAGGTGCTCGGCGACCCGGGCAACAAGCCCAACCCGGCGCTCGGCCCGGTGGACACCGCACCGTTCTACGCCACCCAGATCTACCCCGGCGACGTCGGCACGATCGGCGGCGTCATCACCGACGAGCACGCCCGGGCGCTGGACGAGGCGGACACGCCGATCCCCGGCCTCTACGTGACCGGCAACATGGCCGCGACGGTGATGGGCCGCACGTACCCGGGTGCGGGAGCGAGCATCTCGAACACGATGACGTTCGGGTACATCGCCGCCCGCCACGCCGCCGCCGCGCAGGCGTCGGCCTGATCGGCTCCCGCGCGGGGCCGGGGCCCCGGCCCCGCGCGGGACTCCGTACGATCCGTGGGCTGTGGAGCAGACGTCCGCGCCAGTGCGCGATCTGACCGATTCGGACCAGAACGAGGCCGTGCTCACGGTCGCCGAGGGCGGCGCCGGGGACTACGGCCCCGCGATCGCCGCGGAGGCCGCCGCGGTGGCCCGGTCACGCAAACGGCTGAGCGAGCTGGAAACCCCGGTGCATCTGACCGTGGTCTGGGCGATGTACGGCGAGACCGGGCGGATGGTGCCCCGGTCCGACCATCCGCACGGCGAGGACTTCGTCCGGGCGAAGGTACGGCAGCTCGATTGGCTGACCGCCGGCCTGCCCGGCGTCACCTGGAGCATCATCGCCTGCGACGACGGGTGCCCGGACCGTCCGTCCAGCGCCGAGGTAATGGAGCGCATCGTCGCCGCCGAGGGTTACCCGGCCACCGGACACCGCAGCGTCCGGGTGGTCCGGCTGGCCGACGTGCTCGCCTCCGGCCCTTCGATCAGCCCGGAGTTCGACCGGCTGACCTCGACCGACCAGTCCCGCAAGGGCGGGTCCGTTCTCGCCGCGTTGGCCGAGGCGGTGCGAACCGGCCCGGGGACCGGCCGCCACGTCGTCGCGTACACCGACGCGGACCTCTCCGCGAACCTCGCGCAGCTGGGTTCGCTGGTCGCGCCGATCGTCGGCGACGAGCGCACCGGGACGACGGTCGGCGCGCTCGGCCAGCGGTACGGGGTGGACGGTGCGGTGCTGGTCAAGCCGGACGGGCCGACACGCGAGCCGGAGAGCACCGGCGGCAAGGCCGACAAGCTCATCGTGCTGTTCCGGCACTACGTGCGGGCGTTGCTGGTCCCGTCGTTGGCGCACGTGCTCGATACCCAGGCGGGCTTCAAGGCCTTCGACGCCGCCGCGTTGCGTCCGGTGCTGTCGGAGATGACGTCGTTCAACGAGACGTTCGACGTCGAGCTGCTGATCCACCTCGCTCAGCGCTACGGCGCCGACGCGCTGGCGGTCGAGCCGATCGTGTTCACCGAAGACTTCGCGGCGACGAACTTCCCGTCGGTCGACCCGGGCGCGCGCCACCTGGCGATGGTCCGGCAGGTCGTGGACCTCTACGACCGGTTCGTCGCGCCGGTCGACCCGGTGACCGGCGAGGCGGCCGAGCTGCTCGCGCTGGTGCGCGGCCTCGACCTGGACGGATACGTGCGGCTGATCGAGCGGCTCCGTGCCGAGGACACGGGCGACCCGACGCTCTTCGACCGCCGCTGGCCGGTGGCGCATCTCCGCGCGCTGACGCGCTGAACCGGGTGCCGACGCGCTGAACCGGGTGCCCTCGGCGAGGGCACCCGGTCCGGGGCGGACGATCAGCCGTGCGAGTCGCCGGCGCCGTTGACCACGGTGACCCCGGTGGCGAAGGCGGCGATCTCGGTGGCGTCCCAGTGCAGCTGTGCGGGCACCTGGATCTGCACCCAGCGGCCGCCCGGGTCCTGGTAGGTGAAGATCTGGTAGCCGTCACCCGGAGCGCGGTAGTAGCCGGTCCGGTCGCCCATCGGCACCGGCTCGCCCTCCGTCAGCGTCTCCGGCGGGGTGTCGGACGACGCCGAGAGCACGGTCAGCTTGTCCACGAACGAGTCGGGGTTCGTGTCCTTGGCGTCGGCGGGCGCGATCGTCAGCGAGGACTCGCGTCCGCCCTGGATCACCCAGCCGTCGGGCACCTGCTGGACGCGGTAGCCCTTGGGCTGCTTCCCGGTGTAGGCGACCAGAACGACCTCCTGCTCGACCGGCGTGGGCGCCGACGTGGTCACCCGCTCGACGGTTTGCAGCCGCGTGGTCCCGCTATCTGCTGAGCCGAGGCTCATGAATGCGGCGCCCCCGCCCACGAGAAGGGCGGCCGCCGCGACCCCGCCGGCGATCGCGGTCCGCCGCCGGAGCAGGTGGCGCCGGCCCCGGGCGAGGTCGTCGGCCGGGTCGGCCGTGGGTGGGCGGAGATCGGTCGTCATCGGGGTGTGCTCCTCGTTCAGGGCTGCGGCGAGCAGGCTCTTGATGTCGTTCATCGGCAACTCCGCCCGGGATGGACAGGAACTGGAGGTGGGGCACCGTCCGGCGCCAGCAGGTGCCGCAGCTTCGCGACGGCCTTGGCGTTCTGGCTCTTCACGGTCCCCTCGGTGCAGCCGAGCCACTCGGCGGTCTGCTCGACGGTCAGGTCGAGCCAGTGCCGGAGGACGACGACCGCCCGCATCTTCGGAGGCAGCGACGCGAGCGCCGCCCGCACCGCCTCCCCGAGGTCGTCGGGAACCTCCGTCCCGCGGGGGAGCCGCTCGGACTCCGGTGGCTCGGCTACCGACCGTTCGCGGCGCCACCACGGTCGGCGGCTTTCGTCGATGTGGGCATTGACGATGCTGCGCCGGACGTAGGCGACCGGGTGATCGCTGCCCCGGATCCGACCCCACGCCACGTAGGCCCGCACCAGCGCGGTCTGCACCAAGTCCTCGGCCCGGTGTACGTCACCGCAGGCCAGTAGCCGCGCGGTCCGCACCAGGTCGGACCGGTGGTCCCGGACGAAGCCGGCGAACTCCGCGTCGAGCGTCCGTCGATGCATCGGCACCTCCCTCGACCCGATGGACGAACGGCGGCCCGCCGGGGGTTGCCCGGCGGGCCGAGAAGTTGCCCAAGGTTAGGAGGAAGCCCGGATCACCTCGTAGAGCGCCGTCCAGTCCTGGTCGCCACGCCCGGCCGCGATCGCGCGGTCGTACTGGGACTTGACCGCGTCGGGCAGGCCGGTGTCGACGCCGGACGCCGTCGCGGTGCGGACGATGTGGTCCGCGGTGGCGCCCATCATCCGGGCATTGCTCAGCGTGCCGGGATGCTCACCGGCCTCCAGGCGACGGGCCAGCTCCTTCGCTTCGTCGCCGAGCATCGCGGGGATGTCGGTCAGCGTTACCAGCGCGTCCGGCAGGAAGTCCTCCGCGCGGACGCCGGCGGCGGTGACCAGCGCTGTCGCGTGCAGCAGGGCCGAGAGCGCGGTGAGGAACACGTCGAGGTGGGCCTGGTAGAACAGCTGGGCCAGGCCGAGGTCCTCCCCGAGGTACTTCGGCTCGCCGATCACCCGAAGCGCCGGTGCGTGCGCGTCGAGCACGTCCGCCGGACCGCTGTAGAAGACGTACGCGTCGGGCGTGCCGACGGCGGGCGGCGGCACCATGACGCCGCCGGTGAGGAACCGCGCGCCCCGGTCGGCGGCCCAGGACGCCGCGTCCCGGGAGGCGTCCGGCGTATCCGAGCTGAGGTTGACCAGCACTTTTCCGGCCAGGACGTCGGCGGGTACCGCGCCGAGGATGTCGTACATCGCCGGGTAGTCGGTGAGGCTCAGGACGACCAGCTCGCTCGCGGCGACGGCGTCCGCCGGGGTGGCCGCCCGGGTGGCCCCGGCCGCGACCAGCTCGTCCGCGCGGGCCGGCGTCCGGTTCCACACCGTGACGGGGTGGCCCGCCCGGAGCAGTGCGGCCACCATCGCGCGGCCCATCGGGCCGAGACCGATCACCGTGACAGGGGTGGAAGTCATCGGGCGCTCCTCAGTCCTTCGAACATCCGGGCCGTGCCGTGCGTGCCGAACCCGGCGGCGATCTGCCGCCGGACCAGGTCGTGTACCGGCGCGAGCACGTCGTCGGCCACCCCCTGGTCGGTGCTGGCCCGGCGCAGGGCGGAGAGTGCGGTGTCGGTGAACTGCAGGCTCTGCTGGCCCTCGCCGGCGTAGTCCTCGGCGTCGACGACCGCGGCCAGGCCGGCCAGTTGCTCGGACATCGCAGCGAGGAACGGCGCCTGCCGCGCCGCGAACTCGGTCGCCGAGATCCCGGCGGTGCCCACCATCGCGGCGCCGTGCAGGAAGCCGGCGAACATCGTGTACATGCCGGTGAGCATCGCCAGGTCGTAGAGCGACGCGAGGCCCGCGTCCGCGCCGAACCAGGTGCTCGTGCCCCACCGGTCCAGCAGGTCGCGGTGCGCGGCGTAGGCGTCTTCCGTGCCGCTGTAGAAGATCGCCGACGCCGGGCCCCCGATCATCTCCGGAACGGCCATGATCGCGCCGTCGAGGTAGGTGACGCCGTGGGCGTCCGCCCAGGCGGCGAGTTCGCGGGCTTCCTCCGGCGTCGTCGTGGTCAGGTTGATCACCGTCCGTCCGGAGAGGTCGGTCGCGACGGGGTCGAGCACGGTGTGCACCGAGCGGTGGTCGAACAGGCACACGACGATCACCTCGCTGTCCGCGATCGCCTTGGCGGCGGTGTCCGCCACGATGGCGCCGCGGGCGCCCAGGTCGCGGGTGCGGTCGGAATTCCGGTTCCAGACGGTGACGCGCCGGCCGGCGTCGAGCGTCGTCGCCGCGAGTGCACTGCCCATCGCTCCCAGCCCGAGGAACGAGGTGCTGGTAGTCATCGATCGTCCTTCGTCGTGCTTCGTCGTGGTCAAAGGGGGACGATCGAAATCCTCAGCCGATGCCGTCGAAGCGGCAAGTACCTACTATTTTGTTCAATACTTACCTGAACGTAAGGATCGAGGTCAGATGGGCACGAGTGCGCGGCGAGGGCCGTACATCTGTGGGATCGACGCCGCGATGGACGTGGTGTCGGGGAAGTGGAAGTCACTGATCCTCTGGGAACTGGCCAACTACGGCACCCGGCGCTTCGGCGAGCTGCGGCGCGGGCTGCCCGGCGTCAGCGAGAAGATGCTGATCCAGCACTTGCGCGAGATGGAGGAGGACGGGCTGCTCCACCGTGAGGTGTACCGCGAGGTGCCGCCCCGGGTCGAGTACTCGCTCACCGAAGACGGCACCTCGCTCAACGAGGCCCTGCGTCCGCTGGGTGCCTGGGGAACGGAGCGGTCCGCGCGCCTCGCCGTCGACGCCGCGACCAGACCCGCCTGACTCGGCTCGTCGCACGGGCCCGACCGGCACCCGCAGGGGCGTCCAGGATCCGTCGGACCGTCTCCCCGAGCAGGACGACGTCGTGTCGGAACATGTCGTAGCGCAGACGGGCCGCGCTCAGCCGGGTGATGGCCCGGATCGACCGAGGCAGCGCGGACGCCGGCGGCATCGCCGCGCCGTCGACGAGCACCGGCACGACCGGCACACCGCATCGCAGCGCCTCCTCGATCTCGATCCGGACCACGTCCTCCGGGTCGTCCAGGCGCGCGCCGGTGACGCCCGGGCCGTGCCATTCGCAGCCGATCAGCATCACCAGGACGCCACTGGCCCTGATCCGGCGCCGGACCTCAGCGGCGACGTCGGCGCCGACGCGCGTGGAGTCGACGTCGAGGAAGACGCGGTCCTCGCCGTGTTCCAGGGCGATGCGATCGGCCAGGCGACCGGCGACGTTCGCGGTGTCCCGGCGTCGGTAGCTGATGAACACCGGCCGGGTGGGATTCGCCGAGTGGGCCACGAGAACGCTCCACGGATCAGAGTGCACGGTCAGGGCTACTGCGGCACCTCGGCCAGGCCGAGACGCGGAAGACGGACGGCGCCGGTCGTGAAGAACGCGGTCACCACCAGGGCGAGGTCCGTCGCGTCCAGCCGGCGCTTGCCGGCGTACAGGTGGCTCCGGACGTTCTCCACCGAGCAACTGCGCAGCGACGCGATCTCGGCGGGCCGTCGCCCCTGGGCGTAGTGGGTGAGGACCTCCAGTTGCGAGCGGGTGAGCGTGCGCAGGCGCTGCTCGATCCGGCGGACCTCGGCCGAGGCCGTCGCCCGCAGGTCGGCCACCTCCGCGAGCGGTGGTAGCAACCGCGTGCTGACCGCCCCGTCGATCCAGCAGTGACCGGCCGACACCGTGCAGATCGCGTCCGCCAGGTACTCGGCCGCCGTCTCGCGCACCAGGAACCCTCGCGCGCCGGCCCGGAACGCCCCGCCGAGCACGCCGTCCGCGCCAGGCGGAACCAGCACCAGCACGTGGACCCGCCGCCGGGCCAGGACGGTGCCGAGCTCGTGCACGACGTCGCGGCCGGGCACGGCCAGCAGCCGGGCGTCGATGACGACGACGTCCGGCTCGTGCCGACGGGCCAGATCGACCGCGTCGTCACCCCACCGAGTCATCGCGACCAGGCTGAGCGCCACCGCGCCGGCCGGGGTGGGGACCACCGCGTCCGTCAGCAGCATCGCCGCGCCGTCGAGGTAGTCCTCGCTGGTATCGGCGAGGATCACCCGCACGACCCGCGGCCCGGAACGGACGGCGACGCTCATCGCCGCGCCACGTGGGCGAGCACCCACTGCACCATCTCCGACGAGCGGGAGGCCCGGGACTCCACCTCCAGCCCGCTGGGCTTCACCTCCAGCGGCCCGGCCGACATCGCGGCGAGGGTCTGGCGGAGGTCCTGCACGGCCCGCCCGCCGATGTCCTCGATCCGCCGGAGCGCGGTGGCCGTGCGTCCGGGATCGCGGCGGAGCACCTGCCCGGCGCCTGCCGCCTGCATCACCATCGCGCTGACCGCGTCGGCGAGGGCGTGCTGCGACACCCTGGCGGCCTCCAACCGCTCCTGCGCGGTGATCCGTTGCGCGACCGCCAGCCGCCCGATCTCCAGGAGCGTGTCGCGGTACGCGCTGGCCCGCCGGGCGCGCCCGGCCGTCCACGCGCCGAACCCGGCGAGCGCGCAGCCGACGACGATCGTGGTCCGGCCGGCGATCTCCGGCTCGACGTTGTTCCAGGCCATGACGTCGAGCGCGGTGGCGCAGAGCGCTGCGGTCGCCACCGGGAGGTAGCGCGCCGACCGGGCGTGGACGGCGCCCAGCGTGTAGGTGGCGACCAGCACGCTCAGCGTCGGCATGTAGTGCGGGACGAGGCCGTTGGTGGCCAGGCAGAACAGGACGACGACCTGGGAGCAGGTGAGCCACAGGACGCCGACCGGCGCGCGGTGGCGCCAGTACAGCGCCGCGAACCCGGACGCAGCGACGAGAACGGAGAACAGTGCGCCCGGCGCGGGCCGGAGCAGGCCGGCCAGGACCGAGGGATTGGCGAACAGGCACAGGTCGGCGACGAACAGCAGCGCCGCGAAGCCGGCCCGTCGAACCGTGCCGGCGGTGCTCATGGCTTGTTCCGGTTCGGCAGCCACGGGATCGGGGGGATCACCGGGCGTGGAGTCGGCCGGATCCGCCAGATGAAGTCGCAGGCGATACCGGGACAGAACGTCGGGCTGCCGAGGCGTGTCGCCGCGGGGGCCTCTGCGGCCTCCGGGACCGCCGCGACGGCGGGGGTGGGCACCTCGGTGCCGGTCGCGGCGACCGGTGCGGCCGCGGCGAGCGGTGCGGCCGCGGCGAGCGGTGCGGCGAGCGGTGTGGCGGCAGCGAGCGGTGCGGTCACGACGCCGAGCACCACGACGAGACGGGCGAAACGTTGCGTAGATCTGCTCATGACTGAAATGTTCGATTACTGGGGTCCGTCCGGTCCACGGATCCCCGCCGTGGCGCCGCAACTTCATCAACCAGTGGGAAGCGGGTCTAATCTTCGTCGTGTGAACGGGGAGCGCACGGTCGAGCTGCGGCTGCTGACCGGGGTGGCCTACCGCGGCACCGAGGTGGTGGGACCCCGGCTGCGGAACCTGCTCGCCTTACTCGCCGGTGAGCTGCGGGCCGGGTGCGCGACCAGCGTCTTGGTCGACGGTTTGTGGCCGCACGGGCTGCCGGAACACCCGGCGAAGGCGCTGCAGGCGCTGGTGTTCCGCGCCCGCGCGCAGCTCGGCCCGGACGTCGTCGTCTGGACGCCGCGGGGCTACCGGCTCGCGCTCGACGCCGAGCAGGTCGACGTGTCCGCGGCGCGGCTGCGGGCGTCGGCGGCGACGCGGGAGTCGCAGGCCGGAAACGCCGCCGCCGCGTTGCGCCAGGCGGAGGACGGCCTCGCGTTCTGGGCGACGCCGGAGCCGGCGGCCGTGGACGACGAGGGGCCGCTGACCGAGCTGCGGGCGGGGCTGCGACCGGTCCACCGATCGCTGGTGCGGACCAGAGCGCTGGCGCTCGCCCGGCTCGGCCGGAACGCGGACGCTGCCGGGCCGCTCGCCGAGGCGTTCCGCGAGTTCCCCCGGGACGAGGAGATCCTGGCCGAACTGCTGCGCTGCGAGGCGGCCACCCAGGGCCCGGCGGCGGCGCTGACCAGGTACGAGACGTACCGGCGGAGCTTGCGCGACGAACTCGGCACCGACCCGGGCGCCGCATTGCAGCAGCTCCAGCGCGACCTGCTGCGGCCCGCCGCTCCGGTGACCGGGCACGGCCTCCCGCACGACCCGAACCCGCTGCTCGGCCGGGACGACGACGTCGCCGCGGTCACCGGCCTGCTGCGCAGCTCCCGCGTGGTGTCGATCGTCGGTCCCGGTGGTCTGGGCAAGACCCGTCTCGCCACCGCCGTCGCCCGGCAGGCGGACCAGCGTGCGGTGTCCGTCGTGTCGCTGGCCGGGCTCACCGACGCCACCGAGGTCGAACGAACGGTCGCCGCGGCGGTCGCGACCGCCGAGCCCCCACCCGTCGCCGGCCTGGGCCCGGTTCCCACCCCACCGGACGTCGTCACCGGCATCGTGCAGGCGCTCGGCCCCGGACCGACCCTCCTCGTGCTGGACAACTGCGAACACGTGCTGGCCGGCGCGGCGGAACTGGCCGGTGCGCTGGTGGCCGCCACCGACCGGGTCCGGATCCTGACCACCAGCCGCACGCCGCTCGGCCTGTCGTCCGAGGCGCTCTACGCGCTGCCGGAGCTACCGCTGCCGACCAGCGTCGAGCTGTTCCGGCAGCGGGCGCTGGCGGTGCGGCCCGGCGCCGACCTGCCCGACGACGTCGTCGCGGAGATCTGCCGCCACCTCGACGGCCTGCCGCTCGCGATCGAGCTGGCCGCCGCGCGGATCCGGGTGCACTCCCCGAGTGACCTCGCGAACCGCCTGGACGAGCGGTTCACGGTGCTGCGCGGCGGCCGTCGGGACGCCCCGCCGCGGCACCGGACGCTCGCCGCGGTCATCGACTGGAGCTGGCATCTGCTGGACGCCGACGGGCGAGCCGCGATGCGCGCGCTCTCGGTCTTCCCGGGCGGGTTCACCGCGGCGGCGGCCGGCTCGGTGCTGAACGGACCGGACCCACTGGCGATCCTGGAGCACCTCGTCGACCAGTCCCTGCTGAAGGTGGTCGACGACGGGCCGGGCGTGCGGTTCCGGATGCTGGAGACCGTGCGCGAGTTCAGCGCGCTGCGCCGGGACGAGGCAGGGGAGACCGATCGGGCGATCGAGCGGTTCCTCGCCTGGGCCCGCGCGTTCGGCCTGGCGCACCACAGTGCGCCGTTCGGCGACGACTTCGTCGGGGGCATCCGGCGGATCCGGGCGGAGCAGGACAACCTGCAGCACGCGCTGCGGATCGGCATCGATCGGGTCGACGGCGCAACCGTCGCCGCGACCGCGGCGGCGCTCGGTGGGTTGTGGACGGTCGAGTCGAACTTCAGCCGGATGCTGTCCTTGTCCGGCGAGCCGGTGTGGGTGCTGTCGCACTACCGTCCGGACCCGGCGCTGGTCGAGGCCGTGCGGACGGCGGTCGTACTCGCCGCGATCAGCGCGCTGCTGCTCACCGGGGGTGGCGCTGCGCGGTCGATGGCGACGCTTCGTCGTCTGCCATCCGCTCCACCGACGACGTTGATCAGCGCCGCCGACACCGTGCTGCGGCTGGACGATCCCACCGCGTTGCCCGCGCTGTGCGAGAGCGACGAACCGATGCTCGCCGCGGCAGCCAACGAGATGGTCAGCTACGCCGCGGAGGCCGAGGGGGATCTCGACGCGGCGCTCGCGGCCGCCACGCGCCTGCTCCGCGCCGTCGAGCGGGGCAGCAACCAGTGGCTGCGGGCGGCCGCGCACTCCCGGCTCGGCGAGCTGCACGGCGCGGCCGGCCACACGTCCGAGGCCATCTACCACCTCTCCGCGCTGCTTCCGGTGCTGGAGGAGCTGGACGCCCACGCCATCGCCGGCCGGGTGCGCTGGGCGATCGTGCACGCGAACGTCCACGACGGTGCGATCGACGAGGCGGAGCGCTGGCTGGCGCGGATGCCCGGACCGGACAACGCCGACCTGGGGACGACGCTGCTGTTCGATGCCGCGGTGCGGGCCGAGGTCTGGATCGCCCGGGGCGACGTCGACGCCGGGCTCGCGCTGTGGCGCCGGACGGCCGCCCAGCTGCGGGACGCCGACGAGCGGTCGCTGCCCGGCCTGCGTTCGTGGGCGACCGAGGTGCAGGCCGCGGCGGTGATCGCGCACGCGTTCGCCGGGCGGCTCGCCGACGTCCCGGAGTTCATCGCGGGCCTACCCGACCTGTTGGCCCAGACGGTGGCGCTGGTCGCCGAGTCGGAGTCGATGGTCGGCTTCCCGACCTGTGGCGCTCTGGTGCTGGCGCGGGCGCTGGTCGAGCTCAGCGACGGCCGGGCCGCCTCCGGCGCCCGGATGGTGGCGCTCGCCGATCGGCTGGGCGTCACCGGCGGTTTCCAGTCGCCGCACTCGGTGGCCAGGGCTCGCGCGCTCGCGGAGAGCGCCGACGGGCCGGCGTACGTCGACGCGGTGTCGGCCTACGCCGGCCTCGACCGGGAGTCCCTGCTGGTCGCCGCGTCGGACGCGGCGCGGATCCGCTCGGCGGTCAGCGAGCGGGAGCCCGGCGGAACGCCGCCCGTGCCCACAGGTAGCCGACCAGTGTGAACCCGACGCACCAGGCGACCGCGATCGGGCCGTCGCTGCCCACCTCGGTACCGAGCAGCAGAGCGCGAAGCGTGTCGATCATCGGGGTGAACGGCTGATTCTCGGCGAACCACCGCACCGCGCCCGACATCGACTCGGTCGGGACGAACGCGCTGCTCAGGAACGGCAACAGCTGGACCGCCAGGAGGAATCCGGTGGTGCCCTCCACGTTGGGGGCGGCCAGCCCGACGGCCACCGCGAGCCAGCTGAGCGCGAACGTCATCAGCACCAGGAGTCCGGCGATCGCGAGCCACTCGAGCAGACCGGCGTCCGGCCGGAATCCGAGTAGCCCCGCCACGACCAGCGCCAGCACCAGGCTCACCACCGTCCGGAGAAGGGCGGCGAGAACGTGGCCGGTCAGCACCGCGGACCGGGCGATCGCCATCGTCCGGAACCGCTGGATGATGCCCTCGGTCATGTCCCGGTTCACCGCCTGCGCGGTGGACGAGGAGCCGTAGCCGATCGTCATGATCAGGACGCCCGGCGCGAGGTAGTCGATGTAGTCGCCGCCCGGCACCGTCTCGCCGAGCGCCCCGAAAACGCCGACGAACAGCAGCAGGAGCATGACCGGGATGACGGTCGAGACCAGCACCACGGCCGGGTACCGCTGGAGGTGCCGGGTGTTGCGGCGCAGCATCGTCACCGAGTCGCGCACCGTCAGCGAGAGGGTAGTCATCGGGCGATCGGCTCCTTCGTCGTGGTCGCCTCGGGGTCGGTGGCGGTCTCGGTCGCCGCCTGGCCGGTCAGCGCGAAGAACACGTCGTCGAGGTCGGGGGTGCGGACGGACAGCTCGGCGATCTCGACGCCGGCCCGGTCGAGGCGGTCGAGCAGCCCGCGCAGCGCCGGGACCGTGTCGTCCGCAGGGATCCGCAGCGTCGGTGTCTCGTCGCCGGGGGTGGGGGCCTGCCCCAGCGCTGCGGCGGCCGCGTCCCGTGCGGTGACGTCCGCGAAGACCAGCCGGACGTGGCCGCCCGGAACCTGACGCTTGAGCTCGTCCGGCGTACCGATCGCGACGAACCGGCCCTGGTCGAGCACGGCGATCCGGTCCGCGAGCTCGTCCGCCTCGTCCAGGTACTGGGTGGTGAGGAAGATCGTCACGCCGTCGGCGACCAGCTCGCGGACGATGCCCCACATCGTCTGCCTGCTCCGCGGGTCGAGCCCGGTCGTCGGCTCGTCCAGGAAGACGACGCGCGGCTTCCCGACCAGCGTCATCGCCAGGTCGAGGCGGCGCCGCATCCCGCCCGAGTAGGTCGAGACCGGCTTGCCTGCGGCGTCGACCAGGTCGAACTGCTCCAGCAGCCCGGCGACGCGCCGCCGCTTCTCGGCCCGCCCGAGGTGGTTGAGGTCGGCCATCAGCGCCAGGTTCTCCGTGCCGGTGAGCAGTCCGTCCACCGCCGAGAACTGGCCGGTCACGCCGATCGCGGCGCGCACCGCGTCCGGATCGCCGACCGGGTCGTGCCCGGCGACGCGCAGAGTTCCGGCATCGGGCGGGAGCAGCGTGGTCAGCGTGTGCACCATCGTGGTCTTCCCGGCCCCGTTCGGGCCGAGGAGCGCGAACGTCGTCCCCTCGGCCACCTCCAAGTCGATGCCGTCGAGCACCACGTGGTCCCCGAACGACTTGCGTAGCCCGGCGACGACGATCGCCGGCCGGGAGTGGGCGCCAGTCATGTCTCTCCTTCACGGCCGTGGCACGCTCGGCCACGACGGGATCGAGCGTGCGGGAGCCCGGTTCCGTGACGGTTCCGCGACGGTTCCGCGAAGTTCTGCGAGGTTCTGCGCTCGCCGATCGCCGCGGTGCCCGGCGCGGGCCCGACAATGTCCCGGGCGGCCGCGGGGACGGCCGTTCGGGAACGACGGAGGGGTGCACCGGGGATGTCTGGAGACGTCGGGGAGCGCGGGGTGCAGGACGTACCTGCGGCGGCGGCGGTGCCGTCGGAGGCCGACGGCCAGGACCTGATCCCGTTCCGGCAGGCGGTCCGCACCTGGTTCCTGATCTCGTTGCAGACGTTCGGTGGCCCGGCCGGTCAGATCGCGGTGATGCAACGGCACCTGGTCGACGAGCGGCGCTGGATCGGTCAGCGCCGCTTCCTGCACGCGCTGAACTACTGCATGCTGCTGCCCGGCCCGGAGGCGCAGCAGCTGGCGATCTACGTGGGGTGGCTGCTCAACGGGTTGCGCGGCGGACTGGTCGCCGGGACGCTCTTCGTCCTGCCCGGCCTGCTGTCCCTGCTGGCGCTGTCCGCGATCTACGCCGGGTACGGCGACACGACGGTCGTCACCGCTGTGTTCGCCGGACTCGGCCCCGCGGTCGTCGCGATCGTCGCCCAGGCGGTCTGGCGGCTCAGCGCGCGTGCGCTGCACAGCGCGCCGCTGGTGGGGCTCGCCGTCGGGGCGTTCGTGGCACTGGCGGTGTTCGGCGTGCCGTTCCCGATCGTCATCCTGGTCGCGGCGGTGGCCGGCTGGGCGTTGCACCGGGTGCGTCCGGGTCTGGTGACGTCCGCGCAGGGGCACGGCGGTGCCGACGAGGGCCCGCCCCCGCTGATCGCCGACGACGCCCTGCACGCCGACCGGCCGTCCGGGCGCCGGAACGCGCTGATCCTCCTGGTCGGACTGACCGTGTGGGCACTACCGGTCGCCGTCGTCGCGGTGACGACCGGAACCGACAGTGTCTTCACCCAGCAGGGTCTGTTCTTCTCCGGGACCGCAGTCGTCACGTTCGGCGGCGCGTACGCGGTGCTGGCGTTCGTCGCGCAGCGCGCCGTCGAGCACTACGGGTGGCTCTCCGCCGGGGAGATGGTGCGGGGCCTGGCACTCGCCGAGACGACGCCCGGACCGCTGATCATGGTCGTGCAGTTCGTCGCGTTCCTCGGGGCGTTCCACCACGCGGGAAGCCTCGACCCGTGGGTGGCCGGGGTGATCGCCTCGTTGCTCACGACCTGGGTGACGTTCGTCCCGTGCTTCCTGTTCGTCCTGCTCGGTGCGCCCTACGTCGAGCGACTGCGCGGCAACCGGGCGCTCTCGGCCGCCCTGACCGGCATCACCGCGGCGGTCGTCGGGGTCATCGCGAACCTCGGGCTGTACTTCGCGGTGCACACGCTCTTCGCCGACAGCGAGACGGTCACCGCCGGTCCGCTGCACCTGGTCGTTCCGGACGTGTCGACGCTCCGGCCGGTGGCGCTGGGGATCGCGGTCGTCGCGGCGGTGCTGATCTTCCGGCTGAAGTGGTCGGTGCTCCGCGTCCTCGGGGTGTGCGCCGCACTCGGCCTCGCGGCCGGCCTGGTCGAGGCGGCGGTGAGCTGAGCGAGAGCGCCCGCGTCGCGATCTCCATGGCGCGGACGGGCGAACTGCGAAACTATGGCGTTACCTCACCGTCCGCACAGCCGATTCCTACGTAGGGAGAGGCTTCTCCATGACCGCACCGCGCTTAGGATCGGCTGGTGCGGAGCGCGGTGGTCGGCCTGTGACCGGAGTGCCGGGGGAGGCCAGTGCGACGGACTCGGAGGCCGGGTCCCGACGCGACGAGCCGGGCCGCCGCCGAGTATTGGCTCGCCGGGCACTGATCGCCGGGGTGGCGTTATGGGCCGTGGCCCTCACCGTGCTGGTGTTCGTCCGCGGCGGGAACGAGCCCCCACCGGCCGCGGCCCCGGCGCCGTCGCCCTCGCCGAGCGAGACCCTCACGACCGCGCAGGTGTACCAGACGCTGCTGCCCTCGATCGTGCTGATCCAGGCCAGCGGCGGCTCGTCCGACGTGGACCCGGACGCGCGCACCGCCGCCCGTACCGCGCTCGGCACCGGCGTCGTCGCCAACGCGAGCGGCGTGATCCTCACCGCGCTGCACGTCGTCGAGGGCGCGCGCAGCATCTCGGTGACGTTCGCCGACGGCTCCCGCTCGACGGCGTCGGTCGTCCAGTCCGATCCCGCCCTCGACATCGCGGTGCTCGCGCCGGACGGCCTGCCCGACGTGGTGGTGCCCGCGACACTCGGCGGTGGTGCCGCGGTCGGTGACGACGTCGTGGCGATCGGCAACCAGCTCGGGCTGGCGGACAGCACGACCAGCGGCGTCGTCTCCGGGCTCAACCGGACGGTCGCCCGCTCCGGCGCCGCCGCGCTGCGCGGGCTGATCCAGTTCGACGCGGCGGTCAACCCGGGAAGCTCCGGCGGGCCGCTGATCAACGCGCGGGGCGAGGTGATCGGCATCATCGTCGCGCTGGCGAACCCCACGGATGCCGGCACGTTCATCGGGGTGGGGTTCGCGGTGCCGATCGGCGCGGCGCTGGGCGCGAGCGAGGGCGACGGCCGGGCGCCGCCGCTGTGACCGCCCCGGACGGACCACCCGATTCCCGAGCACCGAGGACGGATCCATGACCCGAGAGTGGAACGGTAGCCGCGCGAGCACGCCGAACGGATCGTCGGCGGGGTCGGGTGGCCGCGGTGGTCCGGTCGAGCAGGTCCTCTACGAGGTCAAGAAGACGATCGTCGGCCAGGACACGCTGCTCGAACGGCTCCTCGTCGCGCTGATCGCCCGGGGGCACATCCTCGTCGAAGGCGTCCCCGGCCTGGCCAAGACGCTGGCCGTGAAGTCGCTCGCGGAGGCGATCGGCGGACAGTTCCACCGGGTGCAGTTCACGCCGGACCTGGTGCCGGCCGACATCCTCGGCACTCGCGTCTACCACCAGCCGACCGGGGAGTTCCAGGTCTCGCTCGGACCCGTGTTCACGAACCTGCTGCTCGCCGACGAGATCAACCGGGCGCCGGCCAAGGTGCAGAGCGCGCTGCTCGAGGTGATGCAGGAACAGCAGGTCACGATCGGCCGGGAAACCCACGCCGTGCCCGCGCCGTTCCTGGTCATGGCCACCCAGAACCCGATCGAGTCGGAGGGCACGTATCCGCTGCCGGAGGCCCAGGTCGACCGGTTCATGATGAAGGTCCTCGTCGGGTACCCGAGCGCGACCGAGGAGTTCGTGATCGTCGAACGGGCGATCGCGCCGGGCGCCGCCATCCAGCGGATCATCGACCCCGAGATCCTCGTGGCGATGCAGCAGGAGGCCGAACGGGTCTACGTCGATCCGGCGTTGATCGAGTACGCGGTGCAGTTCGCCGCCGCGACCCGGGAACCGGCCCGAGTGGGACAGGGCGACCTGGCCCGGTACGTACTGTTCGGCGCGAGCCCCCGTGCCTCGATCAGTCTGGTGCTCGGCGCCCGCGCGCTGGCGTTCCTGCGCGGCCGGGAGTACGTGGTACCTCAGGACCTCACCGACCTCGCGCTCGACGTGCTGCGGCACCGGCTCGTGCTCTCCTACGAGGCGCTCGCCGACGACGTCACGGCCGACGCGGTACTGACCGGCCTCCTCGGCGCGCTGAGGGTCCCTGAGCCGGCCGGCCGGGGCGGCTGAGCATGCCGTCCCGGTTGAGTGCGGGTGGGGCGCCCGACCGGTTACTCCGGCGCCTGGAGTGGAGGCTGCGCCGGCGTCTCGACGGGCGGCTCCAGGGTGCGTACCGGACGGTGTGGCGGGGCGCCGGCATCGACTTCACCGACCTCCGCCTCTACACCCCCGAGGACGACGTGCGGCACATCGACTGGAACGTCACCGCGCGGCTGGACGAGCCCTACGTCCGGCAGTACACCCAAGACCGGGAGCTGACCGCGTGGATGGTCGTCGACCGGTCGGCGTCGATGCGGTTCGGAAGAGGCGCCCAGGGGAAAGAGTCGGTCGCCACCGAGCTGACGGTCGGCCTGGCGCAGCTGCTCTCCCACGGCGGTAACCGGGTCGGCGCGATTCTTTACGACAACGGCGCGCACCAGGTGATCCCACCCCGGACCGGACGGGACCAGATCCTGCGCCTCGCCGCCGAGCTCACCCGGGCACGCCCGGCCACGAAACCGGGCAGCACCACGGACCTCGCCGCGATGCTGCAGCTGGCCTCTTCCATGACGTCGAAGCGGCGCAGCCTGGTGTTCGTGCTCTCGGACTTCATCGGCGAGCCGGGCTGGGACCGGGCGCTGACGCGGTTGTCCCACCGGCACGAGGTGGTCGTCCTCCGCGTCGTGGACCCGGCCGAGCTGGAGCTGCCCGACGTCGGGCTGATCCTGGTGCAGGACGCCGAGACCGGCGAGCAGGTGCTGGTCGACACCAGCGACCCGCTGCTGCAACGCCAGCTGAGCGCCGAGGTGCGGTCGCGGGAGGAAGCGGTCGAGGACGGGATGCGGCGGGCGGCGGTGACCGCCCATCGGATCACCACCGAACAGGACGCCGTCACCGCGCTGGTCGGGCTGGTCCAGGACTCCCGCCGGAGGCGCCGGTGACCGTCAGCTATCCGGCCGTGCTGGTGATCGCGGTGCTCGGCACCGGGGTAACCGTGGTGGCCTACGTCCGGCTGCAGCGACGCCGGACCGCGGCGCTCGCGGCGGCCGGTCTGGACGGTTCCGGCCCGGGCGGCTCGGGTCGGGGCGGCTCCGGCCGGCGCTCGTCCGGTGGCGGCGCGGTCCGGCGGCACCTGCCCTACGCGCTGCTGCTGGCCGCCCTGCCGCTGCTGCTCGTCGGCCTGGCCCGTCCGGAGGCGACGGTGACCGTGCCCCGGATCGCGGGCACGGTCGTCCTCGTCTTCGACGCGTCGAACAGCATGCAGGCCGACGACCTGGAGCCCACTCGGCACGCCGCCGAGCAGGAGGCGGCGACGTCGTTCGTGGAGGACCAGCCGGACTCGGTCGACATCGGCGTGGTCGTCTTCGGCGACCAGGCCCTGATGACGCAGGAGCCCACCGACGACCGCAACCTCGCGCTCGCCGCGATCAAACGGGTCGGCGGAACCGGTGGGACGTCGCTCGGCCAGGCGATCCTGGCGTCGCTGAGCACGATCACCGGCAAGCCGGTGAACGTGCCGGAGGGGAACACGGCGGCGCCCGCTCCCGACCTCGGCTACTGGCCGTCGGCGACGATCGTCCTGTTCTCCGACGGTGAGAACACCGGCGGCGCCGACGTGCAGGCGGCGGCCGACCTCGCGGCCACCGCCGGAGTGCGGATCCAGACCGTCGGGGTGGGGACGGCGCAGGGTGGAACCGTCGAGGTCGACGGCTACCAGCTCGCCACCGCCCTGGACGAACAGCAGCTGGAGAGCATCGCGAAGACCACCGGCGGCTCGTACCACCGCGCCGAGGACACGGACGGCCTCGCCGAGACCACCCGCTCGATCGACCTACGCCTGACCAGCAAGGAGGAACCGCTCGAACTCACCGCACCGGTCGCCGCCGCAGCCCTCGTGCTGCTGGTGGCCGGCGCGCTCCTGATGACCCGTTGGCACGGAAGGATCGTCTGATGTCGCTGCACTGGCCGTGGGCGCTCGGCGCGCTGCTGGCCGTGCCGCTGCTCCTGTTCGCCCGGTGGTGGCTCAACCGGCGTCGGCGGCGGACGGCGATCCAGGTCTCCAGCGTCGCGTTGATCCGGGCGGCGTTACCCCGGCGGCCGTCGTGGCGGCGCCGGGTTCCGGTACTGCTGTTCCTCGCCGGGCTGCTCGTCCTCGGCGCAGGGCTGACGCGTCCGCAGGCGTCGGTGACGGTGCCGACCGATCAGAGCACGATCCTGCTGGCGATCGACGTGTCCGGGTCGATGTGCACCACCGACATCGAGCCGAACCGGCTCGCGGTCGCCAGCGAGGCCGCCCGTAGCTTCATCGAGTCGCAGGACAACGGCGTCCGGATCGGTCTGGTCGCGTTCTCCGGGATCGCCGGTCTGCTGGTGGCGCCCACGACCGACCAGGAGGCACTGCTGGAGGCGATCGACTCGCTGACCACCGCCCGTGGCACCGCGATCGGGCAGGCGATCCTCACCGCGATCGACGCGATCGCCGAGATCAACCCGGACGTCGCCGCCAGCGGCGTCAACCTGGGCGACAGCGCCGCGAAGCCGAGCACCGACCCGAACGGCGGCACCGGCTCCGGGCCGCTCGGCGGCTACGAGCCGGACTCGATCGTCGTGCTGACCGACGGCTCGAACACCCAGGGCGTCGACCCGGTCACCGCGGCCGAGCAGGCCGCCGCGCGCCGGGTGCGGGTGTTCACGATCGGCTTCGGCAGCACCGAGCCCGCGCCGATGGTCTGCACTCCCGACCAGATCAGCGGCGACACCACCGGCGGCAACTGGGGCGGTGGTCCGCGCGGCGGCGGCCGGCGCGTGCAGCAGATCGACGAGGGGGCGCTGACCCAGGTCGCCGACCTGACCGGCGGCCGGTACTTCCAGGCGAAGGACGCCGATCAGCTGGCCGACGTCCTCTCCGACCTGCCCAGCGAGATCGGAATGCAGCGCCGGGACGTCGAGGTGACGGTGTGGTTCGTTCTCGTCGCCACGGTGCTGGTCGGCGCGGGCGTCGGCCTCTCCCTGTGGTGGAACCGTCCGCGCGCGCCGGCGCCCCGGAGCGTTGTGCGTTCCGGCAGGGCATAGGTCGCCGGAACGCACACCGCTCACGGGGTCAGTCCACCAGCGACAGGTAGAGGCGAGTGCCGCCGGGGCGGAACCCGACCCGCTCGTAGACCCGCCGGGATCCGTCGCCGCCGTACTCCAGCCAGACCGACGACGCACCCCGGTCGAGCAAGGCCGCGGTGAGGGCCGCGGTCACGGCCCCACCGATACCCCGGCCGCGGTACTCCGGCCGGGTGCCCACCCCGGCCAGCTCCGCGGTGCCCTCAGCGAGCGGGGAGCAGGTTCCCGCCCCGGCACAGCCGCCGTCCGAGGCGCGAACGAAGCGGACCGCGCCGCCGGTGTCCTCGATCCGGCGCAGCCGGTCCGCACCGTCGCGCGACGGCGGGAACTCCCCACCGAACGCCTCGGACAGAGCCGCGTCGATCTGGGCGTACTCGTCGTCGGTGCCGGGGGTTTCGACGCCGACTCCGGCCGGGAGGGCCAGCGTCGACGGCGTGCAGACCAGGTACTCGTTCCGCGCCTCGGTGGTGAACCCGGCCCGCCGCAGGGCCGGCTCCACCGCGGGCGCGGCGTCCGGGGCGAACTCCAGGCGCGGCTGGAGGCCACGCTCCCGGAACGCCGTGATCAGCGCGGCGACGCTCCGGTCGGTCGGCTCCGCGCCCGGCAGCGGCGTCGCGTAGTTGAGAAGAGGGCTGGTCGTCGTCGGCTCCAGGCCCACGACGAACGGGCCGACCTCCAGCGCGATCGGCCGGCGGCGGAGGTTGGTGACAGCAAAACTCTGGACGTTGGTGCCCACAGGAAGGGAAGACCTCACGGGTGAAGGGATGGGAAACCATCGGGACGCCGTGAGAGGGCCGAGCGGGGATCCGCTCAGCGACGGCGACCGCTGCGGGGCGCCGAGAACATAGGCTTCAATCCTTCATCAGATATGTGCGCGACCACCTTACCGTGGCGCGCCGCCGGTGCCGCAACGCTGATTTACGTCGAATCCGCCTCCACGCCGCTCGTGGCGGCGGATTTGGCGTAAACCAGCGCGCGCCGCGGCCCCGAGGCCGCGCCGCGGTCAGCCCTGGACGGTTCCGAGCGCGCGGCGCACGAGGGCGAGGAACTCGTCGCGGGGGATGCCCGACGCGTCGCCGGTGAGCTCCGGGTCGACCTGCGTCTGGGCGAGCACCAGGCCCCCGACGTACTGCGCGAGGTGGCGCGGATCGCCGTCCCGCACCGTGCCGTCGCCCTGCCCGTCGCGGATCGCGATCGCGTACGCCTCCAGGATGCGGCGGAAGTGCCCACGCGAGTCGGGGGAGAAGTCCGGCCGCAACGCGCCGAGCGTCAGCCGGGTGCGGTCGGGGAACTCACCGAGCGTCCGGACCGCGGTGGACGCCATCGAGAGCAGCGTGTCCAGCCCGGTACCGCCGGCGCCGACGCAGGCGGTGAGCCGCTCCACCAGCACGGTGGTGTGCCGGTCGAGTACGGCGGCGTAGACCGCGTCCTTGCTGCGGAAGAAGTTGTAGATGCCGCCGACGGAGTAGCCGCTGCCCGCCGCGATCTTCTCCAGGCTCGTGCCGTCGTACCCGTGGGCGGCGAACAGTTCCTCGGCCACCTCGACGATCTCCCGGCGCCGACTCTCCAGGCGCTGCGCCCGGCGGAGCTCGCGTGGCGACGCGCCCTCGGCCGAGGGGTCCTCCGCGGGCTGGGGTTGCGTGCTCAACTGTACTCCGAATCTAATTCACTCCATTGAACGCCGTTCAGACTAGCTGATACGTTCGGCTCGCCAACGACGGTGAGGAGCCACTCGATGTCCCGACGGCTCGGCTTTCCGGTGTTCGACGCCGACAACCACATGTACGAGACCACCGACGCGTTCACGAAGTACCTGCCGGAGGAGTACGCCGGCCTGGTGAAGTACGTGCAGATCAACGGCCGGACCAAGATTGCGCTGCGGAACGTGATCAGCGAGTTCATCCCGAACCCGACGTTCAACAAGGTCGCTCCGCCCGGCGCGCAGGAGCTGGAGTTCCGCCTGAAGAACCCGTCGTCGAAGACGCAGGTGCAGCCCGGCGACAAGGTGATCGCGCCGCCGCCCCGCTACATCGAGGCGCTCCCGGCGTTCTTCAACCCGGCCGACCGGCTCGAGCTGCTGAACGAGCTGAGCATCGACCGATCGATGATGTGGCCGACGCTCGCCAGCCTGCTCGAGGAGCGGCTCGCCGACGACCCGGACGCCACCCACGCGATCGTGCACGCGCTGAACGAGTGGATGCACGAGCACTGGACGTTCAACTTCGAGGAGCGGATCTTCCCGACCCCGGTCGTCACGCTGCCGATCGTCGACAAGGCGATCGCCGAGCTGGAGTGGGTGCTGGAGCGCGGCGCGAAGGCGATCCTCGTCCGCCCGGCCCCGGTGCCGGACTACGGCGGCCGCCGCCGCTCGATGGCGTTACCGGAGTACGACCCGTTCTGGACGCTCGTCCAGGACTCCGGCGTCGTCGTCGGGCTGCACGCCTCGGACGACGGCTTCACCCGCTACCTCAACGAGTGGGAGGGCCACGTCGGCGAGTACGTCCCGTTCGCCAAGGGCCGCCCGTCCGCGTTCTCCGCGGTGGTCTCCGCCGAGCATCGCACGATCAAGGACCTGGTGACCTCGCTCGTCACCCACGGGGTAGTGACCCGCTTCCCCGACATCCGGTTCATGCCGATCGAGAACGGCAGCGTCTGGGTGAAGCCGATGATGGACGGCTTGCGCAGCGTCCACGAGCGACGTCCGGAGATCTTCGACGAGGACCCGATCGAGGCCCTGCTGCGGTCGGTGGTGTTCAACCCGTTCTACGAGGAGGACGTGGTGGGGCTCGTCGAGACCGTCGGCGCCGACCGCGTCGTGTTCGGCTCCGACTATCCGCACCCCGAGGGCATGTTCGATCCGGTGACGTTCGTCGACGAGATCGAACCGCTGGCAGATGAAGACAAGGCCAAGATCATGGGCGGCAACCTCTCCCGCCTGATGGGCCTCGACCCGGCGAAGGCGGCGCTTCCGGCATGACCGACTACCAGTTCCTCACGGTCGAGCGGCTCGACGAGGGCGCGATCGTCCGGATCCTGCTCAACCGCCCCGATCAGCGCAACGCCCAGAACCGCGGGCTGCTCGTCGAGCTGAACGAGGCCTTCCTCGCCGCGGAGGCCGACGACGCGGTCCGGGTCGTGATCCTCGGCGGCGCCGGGCCGATGTTCTCGGCCGGGCACGACACCGGCACGAAGCAGAGCATCGCGGAGATGACGCCCGGCCCGACCCTGCACCCCAGCTGGCAGGTGAACGGCGGCACCCGGCAGGGCGTCGAGCGGCTGATGCTCCAGGAGTGGCACTACTTCTTCCAGAACACCAAGCGGTGGCGCGACCTGCGGAAGATCACGATCGCGCAGGTGCACGGCAAGGTGTTCTCGGCGGGCCTGATGCTGATGTGGGCCTGCGACCTGATCGTCGCCGCGGACGACACGGTCTTCTCCGACGTCGTGGGCCAGCGGCTGGGCATGTGCGGCGTGGAGTACTTCGGCCACCCGTGGGAGTTCGGGCCGCGCAAGGCCAAGGAACTCCTGCTCACCGGCGACTCGATCAGCGCGGACGAGGCGCACCGGCTGGGCATGATCAGCAAGCTCCACCCGGAGGCCGAGCTGCCCGACCGCACGCTGGAGTTCGCCAGGCGCATCGCCCAGCTGCCGACCGTGACGTCGCTGCTGATCAAGGAGTCGGTCAACCAGACCGTCGACCAGATGGGCTTCACCAACGCGCTCAACTCGTGCTTCACGCTGCACGAGCTCAACCACGCGCACTGGGCCCAGCGGCACGACGACGGGTTCCCGCTCGCGCGGCCGGAGGACGGCGTCCCGGACTGGCGCGCCGCGAAGGCCAAGTAGATGGACCTCCTCGTCAGGGACAAGGCGTACGTGGTCGTCGGCGGCACCTCGGGGATCGGCTTCGCCGCGGCCCGGGAGCTGGCGGCCGAGGGTGCCCGGGTCGCGGTCGTCGGCTGCGACCCCGGGCGGGCCGAGGCCGCTGCGGCCGCGCTCCGCGAGGCGGGTGCCGCGGAGGCGTTCGGCGTTCCGGGGGACGTGTCCCGGAGTGCGGTGGCCACGGTGCGGGCGGCGGCCGACCGGCTCGGTGGGCTGGACGGCATCGCGGTCACCACCGGTCTGAGCGGGCACGAGCCGATCAGCATCGACGACGACCGCTGGGCGCACGTGTTCGCCGACGTACTGCTCGCCACGGTGCGCAGCGTCGAGGCGGCGCTGCCCTACGTCGAGCGGAAAGGCGGCACGATCGTGACGACGGCCGCCTACAGCATCCGGGCCCCGGAGATCGCCCGGCTGCCGTACGCGTCGCTGAAGAGCGGCGTCGCGACGTTCACGAAGGGCATCGCCAAGGCGTACGGAGCCGCCGGGGTCCGGGCGAACTGCGTCTGTCCCGGCGCGATCGAGACCGAGAACCTGTCCCGGCTGCGGCAGCACCTCGCCGCCGAGCGCGGTGTTCCGCCCGAGGGCGTCCTCGAGCAGGTCATGGTCGACGAGTGGCACCTGGACGTCGCGCTCCGGCGCCCCGGCCGCCCGGCGGAGGTCGGTGAGCTGATCGCGTTCCTGCTCTCGCCGCGGGCGGGCTACCTGACCGGCGCGCTGATCAACATCGACGGCGGGACGAACTTCTGATGCTGCCCTCGGTCTCCGACGTGCGGGACGCGTTGACCCTGGAGCCGCTCGCGCCCGGGCGGTGGCTAGGGAAGAGCGTCCCGTCCCGGGCGGGCGTCGTCTTCGGCGGTCAGCTGATCGGCCAGGCGATCGCTGTGGCGGCCGCGACCGTGCCGGCCAAGCGGGTGGCGTCCGTCCACACGGTGTTCGCGCGGACCGGCCGGACGGACGCACCCGTGGAGCTGGACGCCGACCCGCTGCACGACGGACGCTCGTTCGCCGGGCTCACGGTGACCGCGCGGCAGGGCGACCGGCTGCTCGCCCGATCGCTGCTGCTCCTCGACGTTTCAGAGGACGACGTCGTTCGGCACCGGCCCGAGGCTCCGGCGACCGGCGGGCCGGCCGCGGTCGGTCCGGGGGCAGCCCATCCGCGGCCCGCGATGCTGGCCGGCTGGGAGCACCGGTACGTCGAGGACGTCGACCTGACCGACCCGGACGCGGTGGGCCCGCCCGAGCTCGCGGTCTGGTCCCGGTTCGAGGCCGGTGGCAGGGCTGCGGCCGACGGACCGGCGCTGCTCGCCTGGGCCACCGTCGGGTTCCTGGTCGGCACCGCCCTGCGCCCGCATCCGGGCGTGGGGCTCGCGAACGCGCACCGGGAGCTGTCCACCGGCGTCCTGACGCACACGCTGACGTTCCACGACCCGATCGCCGCCGACGAGTGGCTGCTGCTGACCCAGCGCAGCACGGTCGCCGGCGGCGGCCGCGCCTACGGCACCGGCGAGGTGTTCACCGAGGACGGTCGGCCGGTCGCGAGCTACGACCAGCTCGCGATGGTCCGCCGGATGCCCACTGTGTCCTCGGCGGGATCGTCGTCCTCGGCGGGAGCGTCCGGGCTCTGATCGGCTCAGAACAACTGCCGCTTGGCCTCCTCGAACTCCTCTTTGCTCAGCTGTCCGACCTGCACGAGCTGCCAGAGCCGGCGCAGCTCTTCGGCGGGGTCGGGGCGGGAGGGCGCCACCTGCTGCTGCTGCCGGGCGAGCGCCGCGGCGCGGGCGGCGTCGATGAACGCCCGCAGCCGCGCGAAGTCGTCCTGACGGCCGTTCCGGAACGCCACGGTCAGCTCGGCGACCGGCCGGAGTGCGTCGGGCGTAGCGATCTCGATCGTGAACTGACCACCGGTGAACCGGGCGGTCTTCAACTCCATCGACAGGATGTCCTGCACGTGCACGCGCCGGTCGCCGGGTCTGACCGGCTCGCCTTTGCGATGGACGGTGACCCAGGTGCCGTCGAAGGTGATCTGTTCGGACTGACCCAGGACGCGCAGTGGATCGCGGGGAGTCGGCGGTGGGAACAGGGGAGGGCTGGCCACTCCGGCGACGCTAGAGGTGGGAGTTGCATCCCGGGCGCCGCTTTGGGTGGAGATGGACGACCTCCGTATGGAGGTCGTCCGGACAGTCACCGCGAAGTGACTGTTCGTAGGTGGCGCGGCGGCCGACTTTCTGGTTAGGCCACCAACCCGCCCTGGTACGCCAGCACCACGGCCTGTGCACGGTCGCGTGCGCCGATCTTGGCGAGGATTCGCTTGACGTGCGTCTTCGCGGTCGATTCGGCGATCACCAGGCGATCGGCGATCTCCCGATTGGACAGGCCTGCGGCGACGAGCGCGAGCACCTCGGCCTCGCGTTCGGTCAGCGGATCGAGGCGCCGCCGGGCCGCGGACGCCGCGGGCACGTCCGGCTCCGGCCCGCGCCGGACGAAGTGCTCGACGAGGTCCCGGGTGACCGCCGGATCGATCAGATCCTCCCCACCGGCCACCGTACGCACCGCGTCGACCAGCCGCTCGGGCGAGGTGCGCTTGAGCAGGAACCCACTCGCACCGGCCCGGAGCGCTCCCCAGACGTACTCGTCGTGGCGGAACGTCGTGAGCACGAGTACTCGCGTGCGCAGCGCGGCGTCGACGATCCGCCGGGTGGCCTCGATGCCGTCGATACCCGGCATCCGAACGTCCATCAGGACGACGTCCGGAACGTGGTGGTGGCAGGACTCGACGGCGGCGAGCCCGTCGGAGGCCTCTCCGACGACGTCGATGTCCTCGGCGGCGCCGAGGATCACACCGAGCCCGGCGCGCAGCAGCGCGTCGTCGTCGGCGAGCAGGACCCGGAGGCGGGAGGCGGTCACGGTAGCGGTAACACCGCACGGACGCGGAACCCGCCGCCGTCGCGCGCGGCGTGTTCGACGGTTCCCGCGAAGAGCGCGGCGCGTTCCGCGATCCCGAGGAGCCCTCGTCCAGCGCGGTAGTCCGGCGGCGGGCCTGCCCCGTCGTCGCACACCTCCAGCTCGACGTGGCGTCCGTCGCAGCGCGCCGAGACGGCGACCGAGCGCGCCCGGCCGTGCCGCAGCGCGTTGGTGAGCGCCTCCTGGACGATCCGGTAGGCGGCGCGGTCGAGCCCGGCAGGCAACGCGTCGGCGGGCGGCTCGATGCGGACCGCGACCGTGGTGCCGGTGCCGGCCATCCGCTCGGCGAGCCGGGGCACCGCCGCCAGCCCGGGTGGACCGTCGACGGCGTCGTCCGCTCGCGCGCGCCCGTCGTCCGGGCGCAGGGCGCCGAGCACGTGGTCGAGTTCGTCGAGCGCCTCCCGGCCGCTCTCCTCCACGTCGCGGAGGATGCCGCGGGCCTGGTCCGGGTCCCGGTCGAGGATCACCCGCGCGGCTCCGACCCGGACCAGCATCACGGAGACCGTGTGACCGACGAGATCGTGCAGTTCGCGGGCGATCCGGGTGCGTTCGTCGGTGACCGCGTCCCGGCGCAGCTGCCGCTGGGCCTCCGCGTGCGCCCCGGCCTGCTCCTCGCGCCGGCGTGCGGCGGTGTAACCGGCCGCCCAGACCAGCAGCCAGAGGAACACCACCGCGGCCGGAACCACCGCCGGGGCGTCCGACCGGGCGAAGTACGCCACGATGCCCGGCAGCATGATCACCGGGCCCCAGGCACCGCGCCGACGGTCGGCATTGTGGCCCAGCGAGTACAGCCCCATCAGGTTCACCAGCGGGGTGAGGTCCGCGGGCCCCAGCCAGAGGGACTCCACGGCCAGCGCGGCGGTCTGGACGGCGTAGGCGGTCACCGGCGTCCGGCGGCGCAGCGCGAGGCCCCCGGCCACGACGACGCTGAGCGCCACCGCGAACGGCAGGTGACGACCGGGTCCGGGGTCGGCGGCGAGCCGCGCGACGACCATCGCCACCAGGGCGACCACCGCCGGCGCCAGGTCGAGGACGGGCGGCGGCAGCGCCCGCAGCCGCGCGCCGATCGCACGCGCGGCCTCCGGTGGTCCGATCACGTTTCCTACCTCATCACGGCCGAGGAACGCGTCTCCGCGCCGCCCCGTGCCTCGGCGGTCCCCGGCGCTCCGGCCCTCGCCCGCAGGCCGCGGAGGACGAGAGCGGCGACGACGACGAACAGCGCGGCACCCACTCCGCCGAGCAGCCCGATCGCGGGCGTGGGGGAGATCCACGGCTCGCCGGCGTAGGCGGTGACCGTCACCGCGGCGAACAGCGCGGTGTATCCGGCGGCCCCGGCCAGCGCGGCCACTCGACCCCGTCGCCCGCCCAGCTCCAGGCCGACCGCGAGCAAGCCGAGAACCTGCAGCCCGTGGATGCCGAGGGCATGTGCGAGCTTCGCGCTGCCCGCGGCCCCGAAGAGCAGTTCCTCCGGCACGTGCCCGGTGGCGTCGACGACGTCCTCACCGACGCCGGCCATGCTGCCGCCGATCGCCCCACCGGCCAGCACCAGCAGCAGCCCGACCAGGACGGCGACGCGGGCGGCGGGACGGCCCCGGAATCCGAACAGCGCCCACACCAGCAGCACGACGAGGCCGGCGACCAGCAGGAACACCGACTGCGCCATTACGTCCCAGATCGCCTCGTCGGTCGGCGTCGCCGCGTTGAAGTGCGACGGCACGCCGCGCCACCGCTGCACGGTGATCAGCGCGACCTCGATCACCGAGGTGACGCCGATGATCCCGGTCGGGACCCAGCCCCACCGCCGGTCCGGCAGTTGGCGCAGCACCCACGCGACCGACCACAGCAGCATGCCGAACGACGTGCCGAACACCGCGGGCTTGCGCCAAGAGACCGCACCGGCCCACGGTCCGTCGGCAACGGCGATCCCGGTGTGCACCACGCCGGAGAGCACCAGCGCCGTGCCGGCCCACCAAAGGAAGCGCTGCTGCCGGGTCACCGGCCGGATCGCGTCCCAGAAGCTTCGTATCGTCGTCATGACCGGGACGCTAGGACCGCCCGAACGCGCCGCCGTCCCCCTGACGAGGACACCTGGCATACCCCCGAGGGGGTACGGGATGTTCGTCGGTGCGGTGGGGTATAGCCGAAGCGGCACGACCATTCGCGTGCCGCTCCATCCGAGGAACCGAGGACGCACCTGTGACCGAACTGCCGCTGTACGCGACGCTGGGATTCACCGACGCCGAGTGGGGGCTGCTGGTCGGCCTGCCCCAGTCGGTGCTGGTCGCGGCGAGCGCCGTCACCCCCGACAGCACCCGCAAGACCCGCGCCGAGACCGCCGCCGGGCTGGACGTCATCTCGGACGCCCGCGCGTCGGCGAGTCCGCTGGTCGCGGCGATCGCGGCGGAGATCGTCACCGAGGTGGGCGAGCCCGACGTCGGCGTCGAGCCGCCGGTGATCGAGCCGCCGGACCCGCAGGCCTACGCCCGCGACGTGCTGGGCCGCGCCGCCGAGGCCAACGCGCTGCTGGCGGCGAAGGCGGAGAAGGCCGATGCGGAGACGTACCGGCACTGGCTGGTCGAGGTCGCGGAGAGCGTCGTGGGCGCCGCGTCGTCCGGTGGGCTGCTCGGCATCGGCGGCGAGGCCGTCACCGAGGACGAGCGGGCGTTCCGCGACGACCTCGCCAAGACCCTCACCGACTGACGCGTTCCCCCGCAGCACCCCCGAGCGCCCGCCTCTCTGCGGGCATCCGGCCCGGCCCGTCGTCCACTCGGCGCGGCCGGGCCGCACTGTGTCTGATCCCCGGTCGAGCGACGTCTCCTCCCGGACGGACGGACAGGCCCTTTTCCGCTCACTCTCTGTGATCGGCGTACCCGGTTAGAACGACGCCGACCAGGACGAAAAGTCCCGCCGCCGACGACGAGTGGCCTGGTCGAGGGCTCAGGATGCGCAACCTGAGGTTGACGATCCATCGGTATTCGACCCCCTGTGACCGTCATTACAGTCCTTCACGACTCGTTCGGATCGGCCGTCCGTCGTTACCCCCCGCACTTTTTCGCTTTTCGACGCAAGGAGGCGTCCATATGAGAAGGCATAGGTCAGCGGCCTCGTTGCTGACCGGACTCGTCGCGCTGTCCCTGGCGCTCGCCGGATGTTCCGGCGACTCCGGGAACAGCAGCGAGTCCGGCTCGGCGACGCTGAACGTGAACGCCGGCGGCTTCCCCGAGAACTGGGCGCCCGGCCAGCGGTTGGAGGCCGGCTTCCTGCGCCTGCCGTACGAGAACCTCGTCGCCAAGAGCCGGGACGGGAAGTTCAGCCCGGTGCTCGCCACGGAGTGGAAAGAGACCGATAAGGCACTCACGCTCACGCTGCGCGAAGGCGTCACGTTCCACGACGGGACGCCGTTCAACGCCGCCGCGGTGAAGGCGAACCTGGAGTTCGTCCGGGACGGTGCCACCGCCTTCGGTGGCCCGCTCAAGGCCATCACGACGATCGACACCCCGGACGAGAAGACCGTCACGCTGAACCTGGCCCGGCCGACGCCGTCGCTGCTGACGACGCTCTCCACCCGGGCGGCACCGATGGCCAGTCCGGCGGCGCTCAAGGACGGCTCGATCGCGAAGAAGCCCATCGGCACCAGCCCGTGGGCGTACGACGAGGCCGCGTCGACCCCCGGCACGACGATGACGTTCACGAAGTTCGAGGAGTACTGGGGCGGCACCGACGCCGTCGCGTTCGACACGGTCAAGCTGTTCAACATCGAGGACGAGAACGCCGCGGCCGGTGCGCTCACCAGCGGCCAGGTCGACGTCACGATCGCACAGCCGGAGCAGGTGGATCAGCTCACCGGCACCCCGGGCGTCGAGACCGTCGACTACGCCGCGATCCGCAACAACGTCATCTTCTTCGACCGCGGCCCCGGCGGCGCGTTCGCCGACGTCCGCGTCCGGCAGGCCGCCTGCTACGCGATGGACAACACGGTGACCGGGAAGCTGGCCTCCGCGGAGCCGAGCAAGCAGCACTTCGCCGAGGGTGAGCTCGGCTACAACGCGCAGATCACCGGCTACTCCCACGACCTCGCCAAGGCCGAGCAGCTGATGGCGGCGGCGGGCAACCCGAAGGTCACCGGCACCGTACTGGCTGCCCCGTTCACCAAGTCCGAGGTCGAGGTCTACGCCGACCAGATGTCGAAGGCCGGCATCACGATCAAGGTGCAGACCGCCGCCCCGCCGCAGTTCCAGTCCGAGTGGAACAGCGGCAAGTACCCGGTCGGCATGGCCAACAACGACCAGATCCACCCGTACGAGTGGTACAAGGCCTACTTCGCCGCCCAGGCACCGGGCAACCCGTCGAAGGCCGAGAGCCCCGCGCTCAAGGCCGCCGCGGAGAAGGCGATCGCCGCCGGCAGCACCCCCGAGGCCGAGCAGCTCTGGGGCGAGGTCACGAAGATCATCTCCGAGGAGGCGCTGACCTGCTCGCACCTCAAGGGCACCGAGGTCATCGCCTACCAGTCGAACAAGGTCGAGGGCGTCGCCGTGCCGGCGGAGGCCTGGGAGCCCAACCTGATCAACTGGCGAGACCTGAAGCCGGCCTCCGGGACGGCGAAGTGACCTCGTCGGTCAATTGGCGACGGGCAGCGGGGAGGGCGGTCCGATGAGCAAGCTCATCGGCTACCGTCTCCTCCTCGCTGCCCCGCAGCTGGCGCTCGTCGCGTTGCTCGCGTTCTCGCTGACCTACGTCGTGCCGGGCAGCCCGGCCGCGGAGATCCTCGGCGCGAACGCGACACCGGAACTGATCGCGCAGGTCGAGGCGAAGCTCGGCCTCGACCAGCCGATGCTGACCCGGTTGGTCGACTGGTTCGGCGCCGCGGTCACCGGCGACCTCGGAGTCTCCTACCGGTCGGCGGTGCCCGTCACCGACCTGCTGCTGGAGCGGCTCCCGGCCACCCTTTCGCTGATCGTCGGCGGCCTGGTGGTGGCGGTGGTCTTCGGGATCGGGATGGGCGTGCTGGCCGGAACGCGGCCGGGTTCGATCGCCGACCGGCTGGTCGTCGGCGTGACGTCGATCGGCAACGCGATCCCGGAGTTCTGGCTCGGCCTGATCCTGCTGCTGGTCTTCGCCGTGCAGCTCGGCTGGTTCCCGGTCGTCGGCTACGTCCCGCTGGACGTCGACCCGGCGGCGTGGTTCACCGGCCTGGTGCTGCCGTCGCTGGCGCTCGGCATCGGTTCGTCCGCGCTGATCGCTCGGCAAGCCCGGGCCGCGATGGTCTCCGCGCTGGGCTCGCCGTACATCGACACGCTGACCGCCGCCGGGGTGTCCCGGCGGCGGATCGTCTTCCGCTACGCGCTGAAGAACGCGATGGTGCCGGTGCTCTCCGCGATGGGCATCACGGTCAACATCCTGATCGGTGCCAGCTTCGTGGTGGAGAAGGTGTTCTCCGTCCCCGGCATCGGCAACCTGATGCTGACGAGCGTGATCGGGAAGGACTTCCCGGTCGTGCAGGGCGGCGTCCTGCTCGTCGCCTGCCTCGTCATCATCGTCAACCTGCTCCTCGACGTGGGCTACGGCCTGCTCAACCCCCAGGCGCGGCCGTCATGACCCACTTGTCGATTCCCCATCCCGAGGTGGCGGCGCAGACCGACGTCGCTGCACACACCGGCTCCGGGCCGTCCGGCTCGCGGCGTGTGCTGGCCGGCGTCCTGCGCCAGCCGGCCGCGGTGACCGGCCTGGTGTTCCTGCTGCTCGTCGCCGTGGCGGCGATCGCCGCACCGTGGATTGCCCCCTACGGACCGACCGAGAAGGACTACGACGCCACGCTTGCGGGCCCGTCGGCCGACCACTGGCTCGGCACCGACCAACTCGGCCAGGACACGTTCACCCGGGTGCTCTACGGCGCCCGGATCGCGCTGATCGTCGCGTTCGGATCGGTCGGCATCGCGATGGCGATCGGCGTTCCGTTCGGCCTGCTGCTGGGCTACCGCGGAGGTTGGCGCGATCGGATCGGATCCCGTCTGATCGACGTCTCCGACGCGCTGCCCGGCATCCTGCTCGGGTTCGCGGTCATCGCCGTGCTCGGCCGCGGCCTGTTCAACCTGATGTTCGCGATCGGCCTGATCTTCTGCATGGGGTTCGCCCGCACGACGCGCGCGGTCGCGCTCGCCGAACGCAAAAAGCTCTACGTGGACGCGGTGCGCGTGGCCGGCCTGCGGACGCCCGCCATCCTGTTCCGGCAGGTGCTGCCGAACCTCGCCGGCGCGCTGATCGTGCAGGGGTCGGTGTTCCTGGCCTCGGCGATCATGATCGAGTCGGCGCTGAGTTTCCTCGGTATCGGCCTGGAGTCGGACACCCCGACCTGGGGCGCGATGCTGAGCAACGCCGCGGCCAACACCCAGCAGCCGTTCCTCGCCGTCCCGCCGGGGCTGGCGATCGTCTGCACGGTGCTGGCGTTCAACATCGTCGGCGTCGGGATCGGCGACGCGATGACCGGCACCGGCCGGTCCTCGCTCCCTCGCCGCCGCGTGCGGCGCGCGGCCGCCCCGGTGGGCGAGTCGGTCACGCCCGAGGCCCGTGCCGTACTGGAGTTCCGGGACGTCACGGTGGCGGTGGGCGGCGGGAAGGAGCCGGTGCCGCTGGTCCAGGACGTCTCGCTGGCGATCGGGCGTGCCGAGGTCGTCGCGCTGCTCGGCGAGTCCGGGTCGGGGAAGTCGATGCTCGCCCGGTCGGCGCTCGGCCTGCTGCCCGCTGGTGTCCACTTGGCGGGCGGCTCGGTGTGGTTCGAGGGCGAGCGGATCGACGACCTCGACGAACGCGGGCTGCGGAAGATCCGCGGCTGCGGCATGGCCGTCGTACTCCAGGACCCGATGTCCGCGCTGTCCCCGGTGCACACGATCGGACGGCAGCTCGGCGAGCCGCTCCGCGTCCACGCCGGGCTCACCGGGAAGGCCGCGCGGGAGCGGGCGGTCGAGCTGCTGGACCGCGTCGGTGTCGAGGACGCCCGGGGGCGGCTCGACGACTACCCCCACCAGTTCTCCGGCGGGATGGCGCAGCGCGTCGCGATCGCGATGGCGCTGGCCGCCGGTCCGCGGCTGCTGATCGCCGACGAGGCGACCTCGGCCCTCGACGTCACCACCCAGAGCCAGGTGCTCGACCTGCTGCTGGACCTGCGGGACGAGATGGACATGGCGATCCTGCTGATCACCCACGACCTGGGGGTCGTCGCGGAGAGCTGCGACCGGGCGGCGGTGATGTACGCCGGTCAGCTCGTCGAGGTCAACGACGTCACGTCGCTGTTCGACGAGCCTCGGCACCCGTACACCGCGGCGCTGCTGGCAGCGAACCCCACCAGCGAGGCCGACGTGCCCCGCCTGCCGACGATTCCCGGCCGGGTGCCGCCGGCGGGGGAGTGGCCGGCCGGCTGTCACTTCGCCGGCCGGTGCGCCCATGCCCGGCCGCAGTGCACCGAAGGGTCCGTTCCGCTCGTCCAGGACGTGCGCTGCGTCCGCGCCGACGAACTCACGCTGGAGGTGACGTCGCGGTGACCCCCTCACCCCTCCTGGACGTCCGGGACCTGACCGTCGCGTTCGACGCTGGCCGCGCCATGGGCTGGCGCCGCCGGACGGCGACCGCGGTGGACCACGTCAGCCTCGACGTCCGGCCGGGCGAGACACTCGGCCTGGTCGGCGAGTCCGGCTCCGGCAAGAGCACGACCGGCCGCGCGATCCTCCGGCTCGTCGACGTCACCAGCGGCACGATCGACTTCGACGGCGTCGACGTGACGAAGCTGGGCCACCGCACCCCGCTGTCCTATCGGCGCGCGGTGCAGGCGGTGTTCCAGGACCCGCTCGCCTCGCTCAACCCCCGGCACGTCGTCTCCAGCGCGGTGACGACGTCGCTCCACCGGCACGGCATCGGCGACAGGTCCGAGCGCACCGACCGCGCGGCCGACGCGTTCGAGCGGGTGGGGCTCTCCCGCGCGCACCTCAACCGGTACCCCGCCGAGCTCTCCGGCGGGCAGCGGCAGCGGGTCGCGATCGCCCGGGCACTCGCGCTGGAGCCGCGGCTCGTGGTCTGCGACGAGGCGGTGAGCGCGCTCGACCTCTCCACCCAGAGCCAAATCATCAACCTGCTCGCCGACCTGCAGCAGTCGACCGGGATGAGCTACCTGTTCATCGCCCACGACCTCGGCGTGACGCGGCACATCTCCGACCGGATCGCCGTGCTGCTCGGCGGGCGGCTGGTGGAGACCGCGCCGACCGCGCAGCTGTTCGCCTCGCCCCGGCACCCGTACACCCGCGCGCTGATCGCGGCGAGCCCGGCGTCCCACCCCGAAGGGCGGGACCGGCGCCGCGCGCGGCGCGCGGCGCACCGGCACGGCAGACGCGACGAGGCGATCCCACGCGGCCTGCCCGGCTGCCCGTTCCGGAACCGGTGCGACCGGGTGATGGACGTCTGCCACACGGTGACCCCGCCGCTCCAGTTGCTGGACGACGGGAGCAAGGTCGCGTGCCACCTGTACGAGGACGGTGCCCGTGCTTGAGGTCACGCTGCTGGGCACCAACGGCGGCCCGCCTCCGCTGGCCGGCCGGTTCGGCATCTCGTCGGCGCTGGTCGTGAACGGCGCGACGTACGTCGTCGACTGCGGGCGGGGTGCGGTCAGCCAGTACGTCCGGGCCGGTCTCTCGATGCCCTCGCTGACCGCGATCTTCCTGACGCACCTGCACGCCGACCACACCGTCGACTACTTCTCGTTTCCGCTGCTCGCCGGTGGTGCGTCCGGGACCCGCGGGTTCTCCGAGCCGATCGGTGTCTACGGGCCGGGGCCGTCCGGGCACGAGTCGGGGGTGGCCGGCGCCCCGGGGCCGGTGCCCGGCACGGTGGAGATGACGCGGCTGGCGAACCGGGCCTTCGCGGCGCACACGACGTTCTTCTCGAGCGAGCACTTCGGCGTCGACCCGGCGTCGATGGTGGACGTGCACGACGTGTTGCCCCCGGCGTCGGTCGGCGCGTCGCTGACCGAGACCGCACCGCCGATGGAGCCGTTCGTCGTGATGACCGACGACAACGTCCGGGTGAGCGCCGTGCTCGTGCCGCACGGCGCGGTGTTCCCGGCCTACGCCTACCGGTTCGACACCGCGCACGGCAGCGTCGTCTTCTCGGGCGACACCGCCCGGTCGGACAACCTGGGCCGGCTCGCTCACCGCGCCGACCTGCTGGTTCACGAGGCGGCGGCGGCGGAGGCGCTCCCCGCGCTGGGTCTGCGGCCCGCGCTGCTGGAGCACATCCGCGACGTCCACACCGACGTCGCGGACCTCGGCGCGATCGCGGTGGCGGCCGACGTCGGTGCGGTGGTGGTCAACCACCTGAGCCCCGGCGCACTCGCCGCCGAGGAGTGGCAGAGCCTGATCGACCGCAGCCGGGAGAACGCCGGCTTCCGCGGCGAGATGATCCTGGGAGAGGACCTGATGAGGATTCCCGTGTCGGCCAGGGCCGCCCGATGAGGGCCTACGTGCTGCCGGCCACCGGTGAGGAAGCCGCCGTGACCGATGCGCCGCCGCCCGGCGACCCCGGCCCCGGCGAGGTGCGGATCCGGGTGCGGTGCTCCTCGGTCAACCCGTCGGACCGGATGATGGCGGGCGGCTTCTTCCGGTGGATGGAGCACCACTACCCGGCGGTCCTGGGCCGCGACTTCGCCGGGACGATCGACGCGGTGGGGGACGGCGTCACCCGCTTCACCACCGGCGACGAGGTGTTCGGTTTCGTCAAGCGGCCGTACGTCGGGGACGGCACGTTCGCCGAGTACGTCACGATCCCGGCCGACCGGTACGCCGTCCACCGCCCGCCGGGCCTGTCGGTCGAGGACGTCGGCGACCTCGGCGTCGCGGGGGCGACCGCGCTGCAGTGCGTGGACGCGTTGGCCTGCGCTGCGGGCGAGACCGTGCTGATCAACGGCGCGACCGGAGGGGTCGGGTCGTTCGCGGTGCAGCTGGCCCGGCGGGCCGGTCTGCGGGTGATCGCGACCGCCCACGGATCCGACGCCGAGCAGCACGTCCGCTTCCTCGGCGCCACCGCGACCGTCGACTGGACCACCGGCGACCTCGCCGACCAGGTGCGGGCGCTCGCGCCGGACGGCGTCGACGGCATCGTCGATCTGGTCTCGTCGGACCAGGACGCGATCACCGCGCTGGCCAGGCCGGTGCTGGCGCCGGGGCGTGCGGTGGCCGCCACCCGCAGCGGGTCGTCGCACGCCGACTTCACCGTGCACGGCGTCCACTGCTCGCCCGCGCTCGACCTCCTGCACCGGCTCGCCGACGCCGCCGTCGACGGGCTCGTCGTCCCGCGGGTCGCCTCGCACCCGCTGGACAAGATCGAGGACGCGTTCGCCGCGCTGGCGCGGGCGCCGCTCGGCAAGGTCGGTCTCGAGGTGGCGTGAACCGATCGGCCGAGCTGGACTGATCCCTATACTTGATTGGTTCCAAAACCTGAGCGAGACTTCGACGTGTGCCCACCACGTCGGAGTTCGAACGGATGCTGCGGGGAGCCTCCCTGCGGGTGACGCGTCCGCGCCTGGCGGTGCTGCACGCGGTGTACGAACGTCCGCACGCCGACACCGACTCGATCCTCGGTGCGGTGCGGGCGGACCTCGGTGAGGTGTCCCACCAGACCGTCTACGACGTCCTGCGCGCGCTGACCGACGCCCGGCTGGTGCGGCGCATCGAACCGGCCGGCTCGGTAGCGCGCTACGAATCACGGGTCGGGGACAACCACCACCACGTCGTCTGCCGGACGTGCGGCGTCATCGCCGACGTCGACTGCGCCGTCGGGGCCGCACCCTGCTTGACCGCCTCTGCGGACCTCGGCTTCGCGATCGACGAGGCCGAGGTCACCTACTGGGGCGTGTGCCCCGGCTGCTCGGCCGCCTCGTAACGCCCGCGCGCTCTGTCCACCCGCCGCTCCACCGGTTAGGCTCGACGTGTCGCCGTGGCCTTCTGAGTCGAGGGAACGCGGTCGACGTCGAGCGACGGGGTCGCCGTCATGAAATCTCACCTTCCCGGCGGGCAGGCGGATGCTGCGCCGCTGCTGCGCGCCAGCGTCAAGCGGATCGGCGCCTCTCACGTGCGCGTCCGCCTGATCGGCGAAGCCGACCGCAGTTCGTCGGCCCACCTGACCAAGGCCGTGACGGCGGCACTCCACCACAACCGGCCGGACGTGATCGACTTGGATCTCGCCGAGGTGCGGTTCATCGACGCCGGTGGGGTGGGTGCCGTGGTCGAGGCCCGCCAGCACTGTGCGGCGGCGAACTGCCGGCTGCGGCTGACCGACCCCCAACCGTTCGTGCGCACGGTGCTGCGGCTCACCGAACAGTGGGACGTCGGGTAGGGCCGTCGGCCGTGTCGTCCGAGAAACGGACGATGTAGAAGGTATGGACGGTCGGCTCCAGGGGTAGATCCGTCGCCATGACGGAACCATCGACGCGACCGGACAACACCTCCGACGGCCCGACGCTGGCCGGCGGCCCCTACCTCGGTGGCCCGGGCAACGACGCCGGCTACACCGCCGGCCTGCCCCGCCCGGGGCATGCCGACGAGATCCCCGACTCCGACGACGCGGCCAAGGACACGATCGCGGCGGCCGGCGCGGCTCCGGCCAGCGCGGCCACCACCCCCGCGACGGACGCGGCACGGGAGACGGACACCGGCGAGGCGCCGGACGACGAGCCGGGCGCCGACGTCGGCGCGGTCAATCCCAGCTGAGCGAACGCTCCGACGCACGGTCCTGCCCGACGACCTGGACGCCGCCGAGGCCGGTCCGCGGGGCCGGCCGGTTACCGGTCGCGGCCGACCGGCTGCTGAGGTCGTACGCCGCCGCCAGCACCGCGGGCGCGAGCGCGTCGGCGATCAGCGCGTAACCGGCGCTGGACGGATGGAAGCGGTCGGCGCTGAACAGCGTCGGATCGTCGGCGAAGCCCGCCGCGGTCGTGACGGCGGCGTCGGCGATCCGGGCGCCCGCGGCGCGCGCCACGCGGACCTGCGCCTGCTGCAGGCGGAGGCTGCCCGCCCGCACCACCGGCCGCATCGCGGCCGGCACCCACGGGACCACGCTCAGATCCGGGGCGGGTGCGACGACGACCTCCGCGCCGGCCGCGCGGAGCGTCCGCACCGCATCGCCGAGTTGGGTCGCGGCGTGCTCCGGCGGCACCAGGCGGGTGAGGTCGTTGGCGCCGATGATGACGAGGGCGAGCGACGGCCGCCACGCTGCCGCGCGTCGCACCTGGGCGTCCAGGTCCTGGCTGCACGCGCCGGGCACGGCGAACGCCGGAGCGTCGCGTCACCTTCCTGCTGTGGCCAGCGTCGCCAGCAACCGGTCGTCGGCCACCGGCAGGACCTCGGCGAGCGAGGTGGCCGCCAGGATGCGGCACAGCAGCGTCGGCGGATTCGCCACCGTCAGCTCGGCGCCCACGGCCGCGACCGAGGCGCGGGTGCGGAGCAGAGCGGTGAGGCCGCAGGCGTCGACGAACGCCAGTTTTGTGCAGTCGAGGACGACCACCTCGACGGTCCCCTCGGCGAGGTCGCCGACGGCGTCGAGGAGGATCGGAGCGGTCTGGTGGTCGAGTTCGCCCTCCAGCGCGCAGCACACGATGCGGTCGAGATGGCGCACGCTCACCGCGAACGGAACGCTCGCCCCGAACTGTGGTGGATCGGCCATGGCGGCCTCCCGAGTGCGTCCGGAACCGTCGTGATGGATGCGGGCAGGTGAGAACGGCGGCTTCGTCGCCCGATCTCACGGTAACGAGTGACCCCGGCCTGATCCACACTCATTCACGTCCGGATCCGCGGGCGGCGGACCGCGCCACGCCTACGCACGGTATTGATCGCGCCTGGTCGGGGGTACGAGGCAGCGCATGGGACAAGAGAGTCTTCCAGTGCTGGAGGCGATCGAGCAGTTCCGCGACGCCGGAAACTACTCGTTCGGGCTGCCCGGCCATCGTCTCGGGCGGGGAATCGACGAGCGGACCGCGGCCGTGCTGTCGCCGGGCGCGTTCGAGGCGGACGTCGAGCTGGCCAAGCAGGGTGTGCCGGAGGCGGAGAAGCTGCTAGCGCAGGCGGTCGGTGCTCGGGACGCGGTGTTCACCACCTGTGGTTCGAGCATCTCGATCCACACCGCGCTGCTGACGGTGACCGGCCCCGGCCAGAAGGTCCTGGTCGACCGGAACGTCCACAAGTCCGTGGTCGCCTCGTTGATCCTGGCCGGTGCGATCCCGGTGTGGCTGCGGCCGCGCTGGGACTACGAGAACCAGATCGCGCACCCGGCGACGGCCGGGGACGTCGTCGAGGCGCTGGAGCGCGATCCGGAGATCAGCGCGGTGCTGGCGATCACGCCGACCGAGTACGGCACCGGCGCCGACGTGCACGGCATCGCGGACGCTTGCCACCAGCGCGGGGTGCCGCTGCTGGTCGACGAGGCGTGGGGTGCGCACTTCCCGTTCCACCCCGACCTGCCGACCGCGGCGGTGCGGGCCGGTGCCGACATCACGATCCAGAGCCTGCACAAGGCCGGCGGCGGTCTCTGCCAGTCGTCGATCATGTTGCTCGGTGGCGATCTGGTCGACCCCGTCGACCTGCGATTGCGGCTGGACCTGATCACGACGACCAGCCCGTCGGCACTGTTCTACGGATCGATCGACGGATGGCGGCGGCGGATGGCCGCCGAGGGCGAGAAGCTGTTCGGCCGGGCGCTGGACCGAGCCGCGCGGCTGCGCGAACGGCTCGGTGGGGTGACCGGCCTGGCGGTGCTGGGCTCGGACATCATCGGCCACGACAGCGTCGCCGAGTGGGATCCGCTGAAGCTGTCGGTCGACGTCTCCGCGCTCGCATCACCGGTTACCAGGCGAAGGAGTGGCTCCAATCGGAGCAGCGGCTCGCCGCGCAGCTCGGGGACTCCCGCCGGGTGATCTGCTCGCTCAGCTACGCCGACGACAACGATGCGGTCGAGCGGCTCGCGGCGGCGTTCGAGGCGCTCGCGGCGGACCCGCCGAGCCCGGACCGGCCGGCGCCGGCGGTCCCGCCGCTGGACGAACTGAACCTGGAGCAGGCGATGCCGCCCAGGGACGCGTTCTTCGCCAAGACCCAGCAGGTGAAGGATCCGGTGGGGCGGATCTCTGCCGAGATGATCAGCCCGTATCCGCCGGGGGTACCGGCCGTCCTGCCCGGGGAGCGGTTCAACGCCGCGGTGGTCGAGTACCTGCGCGGGCAAGGCGGCGGGCATGACGATCCCGGACGCCGCCGACCCCGAGCTGGAGACGTTCCGGGTCGTCCACGAGTAGCCCCGCCACGGGTGACTACGGTGGCGAGGACGATCTGGTGAGGAGCAGCCCCATGTCCGAACGGAACACGATCGCGGCGGCGGTCGAGGCGGTCATCCCCGGAGCGCGTGCCGATCTCGAGCGGCTGGTGCGGATCCCCAGTATCTGGGCCGACCCGGCACACGCCGCCGACACCGAGGCCAGTGCCGCGGCGGTGGCCGAGCTCGCCGGTGCGCTGAACCCGGCGAGCGTGCGGATCATCCGCGCCGACGGCGGGGCGCCGGCCGTGCTCGCGCACTGGCCGGCGCCCGAGGGCCAGCCCACCGTGCTGCTCTACGCGCATCACGACGTCCAGCCCACCGGCGGCGACGCGCTGTGGACCAGCCCGCCGTTCGAGCCGACCGAGCGGAACGGACGGCTCTACGGCCGCGGAGCCGCGGACGACAAGGCCGGCGTCATGACCCACCTCGCGGTGCTGCGCGCGTACGACGGCAGGCCACCGGTCGGCGTCACGCTGTTCGTGGAGGGCGAGGAGGAGTCCGGGTCGCCGACGCTCCCGGCGCTGCTGCGCGAGCACTCCGAGGAACTGGCCGCGGACGTGATCGTGATCGCGGACTCGGCGAACCCGTCCGTCGACGTCCCCGCGTTGACGACCAGTCTGCGGGGCCTGGTCGACCTGGTCGTCGAGGTGTCGATGCTGGAGAGTGCGGTCCACTCGGGCGTCTACGGTGGCCCGCTGGGCGACGCGCTGACCGCGCTCTGCCACACGCTCGCCAGTCTGCACGACGAGAAGGGCGAGGTCGCCGTCGCCGGGCTGCGCCGCAACACCGGCACGGACGCGGCGACCGTGGAGGCGTCGGAGGCGGAGTTCCGGGCCGAGGCCGGTGTGCTCGACGGCGTCGACCTGCTCGGCTCGGGCACGATCGCCGAGCGGATCTGGCACGCGCCCGCGATCGCGGTTCTCGGTATCGACGCCCCGGCCGTCGCGAACGCGTCGAACGTCCTGCTGCCCCGGGCGCGCGCGTTCGTCAGCCTGCGGCTCGCACCCGGCGAGGACGCCGTGGCGGCCCGCGACACGCTCGCCGAGCACCTGCGCGCGCACGTGCCCTGGGGCGCGCACGTCGAGACCGCACCCGCCACCGGCATCGCCGAACCGTTCAGCCTGGACGCCAGGGGCGGCGCCTACGACGCGGCCCGGCGGGCGTTCGCCGAGGCGTACGGCAATGCCACGGTCGAGACCGGGATCGGCGGCTCGATTCCGTTCATCGCGGAGTTCGCGCGGGCGTTCCCCGGTGCCGCGGTGCTGGTCACCGGCGTGGGCGATCCGGCGAGCCGCTGGCACGGCATCGACGAGAGCCTGTCGCTCCCGATGTTCACGACCGGCGTGCGCGCGGAGGCGTTCCTCCTCGACGAGCTGCGGCGCTGACGTCCGGGCTCAGCTCTCCACCAGCTCGGCCAGTTCGGTGAGGCTGGAGACCAGCGCCGCCACCTGACCGAGCGCGTGCCGGTGGCACTCCGCGACCGCCGCGGCGAGCGCCTGCTCGGGTGGGCCTCCGTCGTCCGCGAGCCGCGGGGCCTCGGCCATCAGCGCGGCGACCCGCTCCTGCAGGTGCCCGCGCACCGACCCGACGAGTGACTCGGCGGCCTCGGCGCAGAGCGCGATCGCGATCGCGGTGCCGATCAGTCCGGCGAGCGCGTCGAGGTTGTGCGTCATCAACCCGAGGTACTGGTCGACGTCGCGTCCGGGCCATGCGAGGACCGGGCGTAACGCCCGCTGCAGATCGGTGCGGACGCCGTGCAGGTCGGCGGCGGTCCCGTGCAGGGTCGCGACCTGAGCGGCGACCACGGCCGGTCGTCCGGTCAGCCCGTCGAGCACCCCGCGGAGCGGTTCCAACCGGGGGAGCGCCCACGCGGCCGGGTGCGCGGCAGTCGGGTCCGGGTCGACGGGTCCGGGTCGAACGGGTCCGGGCCCGCGCGGGAGTGCCCGACGACCAGCGCCGGGTCGATCCACGCTCCGTCGGTGATCCGCTCGTGCAGGTAGGTGTACTGGTCGGCGGGCCGGCCCAGCAGCCAGGGGCTCCGGATGACGACCGGCCCGACCGGGCAGTCCCCGTCTTCGTCGCCGGCCGCGACGGCCTCCCAGAGGTCGTCGGCGAAGATCGCGAAGTTCTCGGCCACGTACTCGACCAGCTCGGCCTGGCGCGCCGTGACCCGGTCCAGGGCCTCGGCGATCCATCCGGCCAGCGACCCGAACGACTCGTCGTCCCAGGTGAGACTCCGGCACACCGCCCCGATCCAGGCGAGCCGGAGACGCACGGTGGAGATCTCCGCCGCGTGCGCCCGCAAGGTCCGGATGTCTGGCGGCCGGCCGTCGAACCTCATCTGTCCTCCCGCTGCGGACGCCTCTGCCGTGCCCATCCTTCCCGGCGGTGCGCTGCCGCCACAGACGTGGGCGGTGGACGTTGCGCGGCCGGCCCGGGCGTCTGATCCTGGACGAGAGCTGGGCCCACCAGTCGCTGGGCTCCGACTCCAGGAGGCGACCGCTGACCGAAAGACGAATGATCGCCCTCGTCGTCGGGATCGTGGTGGTGGCGATGGCGGGCGGCGCACTGGTGGGGGTCGCGCTCACAGCCGATCGCGCGCGACCGACCAGAGCGGAGTCGACCGCGCCCACCCACGACCGGTCTGGTCGCGCGCGACCGACCAGAGCGGAGTCGACCGCGCCCACCCACGACCGGTCTGGTCGCGCGCGACCGACCAGAGCGGAGTCGACCGCGCCTGCCCACGGCCGGTCCGGCCCGGTGCCCGCCGACTACGTGGCGATCGAGAAGGTTCCGCGGGTGCGCCGAGGCCCCGCGGCCGGGAACGACCGGGGTTCGTCCGGCACCTACACCGCGCGGTGCGGCTCCAATCAGGAGGGCCACTACAACTCCGACAACGTGATCGTCAGTCCGGGCGTGCCGAACGGCGCGCACCACCTGCACGACTACGTCGGCAACACCAGCACCTCCGCCGCCTCCACCGACCGCAGCCTGGCCGCGGCGCCGACGACCTGCCGGGATCCCGGCGACCGGTCGGCCTACTACTGGCCGGTCCTGCGGGACCTGGTCGATCCCCGGACCCAGGCCCGGTTCCCCGGCGAGTCGGAGTCGGACCGCAACGTGGGCCTGGTGCTGCGGCCGGCGGTGTCGATGGTGTACTCCGGCAACCCGTTCGCGCCGGTGACCGCGATGCCACGCTTCCTGCGGGTCGTCACCGGGAACGCGAAGGCGCTCACCGCCGGCGGCCGGAACGCGCGCGCCCGGTGGACCTGCCGCGGGTTCGCCGACCGGGTCACCGCCGACCGGTATCCGCTCTGTCCGGCCGGGCGGGGCCTCACCCGGATCCTGGAGTTCCCGAGCTGCTGGGACGGCCGGAACACCGACAGCGCGAACCATCGCACGCACGTCGTCTTCCCGGACGCGCGAGGCGCGTGCCCACCCGGAACGGCCGCGGTGCCGAAGCTGACGATCACGCTGACCTACGACGTGCCAGCGGGGGCGTCGTTCGCGATCGACAGCTTCCCCGACCAGCGGCGGGCCGCGACGACCGACCACGCAGACTTCGTCAACGTGATGGTGCCGGGGTCGATGGCGCGGCTGGTCGGCTGCCTCAACGCGGGCCGCCGGTGTTGAGAGGGGTGGCCCGGCGGCGGCTGCTGCACCGCCGGGCCGGGGGCTACCAGCGGGCGCGCCGTTCGTAACCCCGCCGCTCGTATGCCCCGCCGAGTCCGCCGCTATACGTTCGAATCGGGGGTCTCGTCCGCTCCACCTCGGCGATTCGCTCCGCAGCGGCTAGGCTGGTAACGCCCCCGGAGGGGAAGCCGGGGGCATCTACCACGTTCCGACGGCTTGTCGGCGTATCGCAGTTCCGCGATGGGCCGACAAGCCGTTGTGACGTCCGGGGACGCGCCGGGCGTCCGTCGGCGCCGGAGCCCGGTGTCCGCCGGCTCGCGTCAGGACGGCAGCGGGGTGATCGAGGCCAGCCAGAGTCCGACGAGCGCGTCGACCAGGGCATGGGAAGCCTTCTCCCAGCTCGCCCACGGTGCGGGTCGCCCGGCGGCCAGCACCCGCTCGCAGTCGGCCAGCGTGTTCACGACCAGCTGGCGGGTCATGTAATTGCGCCCCAGCCGCACCTCCACGGGCATCGGCGGGATGCACCGGTTGAGCCCCTCGAGGATCTGGGTGAGCACCGGATCGGAGAGCGACTCGGTGAGCACCACGTCCCGGAATACCGGGTCGGCCATGACCTGGGCGGCGAACCGCGCGTACCAGGTCGGTGCACCGAGTGACTCCAGGTGCTCGGTGGTCGGCCGGACCCAACACGAGATCCAGTCCCGAGGGTCTTCGGAGCTGTCGATCCGTGCGACGAGTTCGCGGCGTCGCTGGGCGACCGGCCCGCTGTGCCGGTGCACGATCGCCCGGACGAGGTCGGTCTTGGTGCCGAAGTGGTAGCCGACCGCGGCATTGTTGCCCTGCCCGGCGGCCTCGCTCACCTGCCGGTTCGACACGGTGGCGAGACCCCGCTCGGCGAAGAGCCGCTCCGCCGCGTCCAGGATCGCCTCCCGGGTGGCGCTGGAACGGACGTTCGTCGTCGCCCGCATTGCACACCTCGCTGTGACTGAATGCACGCTACAAAGAGTTGCCTCCAGCAACCTTCTCGGCGATTGTAAGTCAAGCGACTGATTTAAATCGAATCTTCGAGACAGAGGTCTCCCGTGCAAACCCTTACCTCCGCGGACACCGACTCCGAGAAGTCCGGCGACCGGACCAACCTCGTGGTCGCCGTGCTGGCGCTGGGGGGCATCGCGGTGTCCCTCATGCAGACCTTGATCATCCCGCTGATCCCGGAGCTGCCCGCGCTGCTACACGCCTCCCCGGGTGACGCCGCCTGGGCGATCACCGCGACGCTGCTCGCGGCGGCGGTCGCCACCCCCGTCGTCGGCCGTCTGGGCGACATGTTCGGCAAGCGGCACCTGCTGTTGGTCAGCATCGCGCTGATGGTCGTCGGGTCGGTCGTCGGAGCCCTGAGCAACAGCCTGACGCCGATGATCATCGGCCGGATCCTGCAGGGCATGGCCGCCGGTGTCATCCCGCTCGGCATCAGCCTGATGCGCGACACCGTGCCGCCGGAGCGTCTCGGCTCGGCGACCGCGCTGATGAGCGCATCGCTCGGCATCGGTGGCGCGCTGGGCCTGCCGGCCGCAGCGCTGCTGGCCGACCACACCGACTGGCACGCGCTGTTCTGGGTGTCCGCCGCGCTCGGCACGATCGTCGGCGGGCTCGTCGTCGCGATCGTGCCGCACTCGACGGTGGGGACCGGCGGCCGCTTCGACCTCGTCGGCGCGCTCGGGTTGTCCGGCGCGCTGGTCTCCCTGCTGCTGGCGATCTCGAAGGGCAGCGACTGGGGCTGGACGAGCGGACTCACGCTCGGCCTGTTCGCCACCGCGATCGTGCTGCTGCTCGCGTGGGGATGGTGGGAGCTGCGCACCGCCGAGCCGCTGGTCGACCTCCGGATCACCGCCCGGCGCCAGGTCCTGTTCACCAACGCCGCCTCGATCGGCCTCGGGTTCTCGATGTTCGCGATGTCGCTGGTGATCCCGACGCTGCTGCAGCTGCCGGTCGCCACCGGGTACGGGCTCGGCAAGAGCATGCTCATGGTCGGCCTGGTGATGGCGCCGTCCGGCCTGGTCATGCTCGTCGCCGCGCCGCTCTCCGCGCGGATCGCGCGGGTGCGCGGCTTCAAGCTGACGCTGATCCTCGGCGCGCTCATCGTCGCGGCGGGGTACGGGTTCGCCGCCGTGCTGATGGACGAGATCTGGCAACTGGTCGTGGCCGGCTGCATCATCGGTGCGGGCATCGGTTTCGCGTACGGGTCCATGCCTGCGCTCGTCATGGCGGCCGTACCGCGCACCGAGACCGCCGCCGCGAACAGCCTCAACACGCTGATGCGGTCGCTGGGCACCTCGGTGGCGAGTGCGGTGGGCGGCGCGATCCTGGCCAACCTGACGATCGCGCTCGGCCCGGCCACCGTGCCGTCCCAGGACGCCTTCCGGGTGGTGCTGGGCCTCGCCGCCGCGGCCGGGCTGGTCTCCGCGCTGCTCGCGTCGTTCATCCCGCGGCGCAGCCCGGACGAGCCGGTCGTTCCGTCGCACGGCGCTCCGGCGACCGCGTCGGCGTCGGCGTCGGACGAACTGACCGTCGCGCGCTGACCCCCGCAGGGCCGGGTGGACGATGGCCACCCGGCCGTGCGACGTTAGAGAGCGATGCGTTCCCGGACCGAGACCGAGTTACGCGACGTAGGCCTGCGGGTGACCCGGCCGCGCGTCGCGGTGCTCGACGTCCTCGCGGACCATCCGCACGCGACCGTCGACCTGGTCGTGGAGCGGGTCCGGGCGCGCCTGGGCGGGGTGTCCACCCAGGCCGTCTACGACGTGCTGGGCGCCTGCGTCGCCGCCGGATTGGTCCGGCGGATCGAACCGGCCGGATCACCGGCGCGGTTCGAACGGGAGACCGGCGACGGCCACCACCACCTGGTCTGCCGCTCCTGCGGCCGGGTCGCGGACGTGGAGGGGCTGCGCGGAACCCCGGCGTGCGAGGACCCGGGCGAGGCCGCCGGTTACGTGGTCGAGGAGACCGAGATCGTGTTCTGGGGCACCTGCCCGGATTGCCTGGAGCCTCGGAGCTGACCCGCCGGCGCACTCGGTCGTGATAGGACGGTCCGAGGTGACGGATGGAGGTGTCTCTCGTGCGACGTCCGCAGCGATCCGTCGTGGTCGCCCTGGCGTTCGGGTTGGCGCTGGTGGGCGCGGGATGCTCCGGTGAGCCCGACGCCCGCCCGTCGAGATCGGCGTCGGCCTCCCCGTCGGCGTCGTCGGCCTCGTCTCCCGGCGTCGGCGTGGGTCCCTACCGCGCGGGGGATTGCCTGGCGGCCGACGGTCGGTACGAGGTGCGTACGGTGGAGTGCGGGCGCCCGCACCTCTACGAGGTGATGCGGTCGGCCGCACTCCCGTCCGGTGCCACCTACCCGCCGGATCTCACCACGGTCGAGGCGGCGTGCGAGCGGCAGTTACCGGGCTATCTCGGTAGCCCCGACGCGTACGCGTCCCGGCTGACCGCGCGGGAGTACGGGCCGACTCGCGCGCAGTGGGACCGGGGCGAGCGCTGGTACGCCTGCCTGTTGGGCGAGCGTGGCCCGGACGACAGCGCGGTGGACCAGACGGCGTCGCTGGCCGGGGTCCTCGAGGGCGGGCTCGGCGCGTACCGGAAGTGCCTGACCGCGGCCCCACTGGACGAGCCGAGTCGGACCGTCCCCTGTACCGAGCCGCACCGCAGCGAGGCGGTGAGCGCGATCGACTTCGGTGGTCGGCCCGGTGCGGTGCCGCCGCAGGACGCGTCGGTACGCGGCGCCGTCGACCGCTGCGACCAGGTGGTGCGCCGGTACCTGGGCGGCACCCGGCCGGGCGTGCGGACGAGCGCGACCGCGGCGTCGGCGGAGGCCTGGCAGCGAGGGCTCACCATGGTCGTCTGCTACGCGGTCTCCGACCGCACGGTGCGCGGACCGTTGGGGCGCTGAACCGCGCCCGGGCGCCCAGACGTCGAACGCCAGGCGCACCGAGCGTTCGTCGAGAGGAGTGAGGCCGCTCGGAATCCCGGCGATCCGGACGGCGACCGCCAGCATGAGGGCGCTCACTGGCGACGCGAACTCGGCGGACTTCGAGAGCGCGTTCACGGGTCGGCGCCCACGGCATGTGGTCGTAATCGCAACAACCGATAGGTCCGTATGGCGTTGAGCCGCGCGGCGGGCTCAACTGCCGATCGCGTAGTCGGGCGTTCATCGGGGGTGGCGTCGCGCGTTGGTTACTCGCCGCGAGCGGCGCGTTTCACGGCGTCGAGGGCGTTGGCGCGGAACGCGCGGGCCGACTCGGTGTGGGCGGCCAGGGCCTGTAATTCGGTGCCGGCACGGATGGCGGCCCGGGCGCCCCAGACGTCGAACGCCCGGTGCACCGAGCGTTTGTTGAGCTGGGTGAGGTCGCTCGGGATCCCGGCGATCCGGACGGCGACCGCCAGCACCTCCGCCTCGAGCCGCTCCGCCGGGTAGGCCCGGTTCGCGAACCCGATCCGGGCGGCCTCGACGCCGTCCACCGCGTCGCCGGTGAGCATCAGCTCCATCGCGCGCCGCAGCCCGAGCAGCACCGTGTGGTACTGCCAGTCCGGCGGGCTGGCCACCCGCACGACCGGGTAGCTGATCCGGGCGTCCTCGGCGACGTAGACCAGGTCGCAGGCGGACGCCAGCTCGGTCGCCCCGGCGATCGCGTAGCCGTGGATCTGCGCGATCACCGGTTTCGCGAGATCCCACAGGCGGAACCAGGTGTCGTTGGCCTGGCGCGCCCACTGCCCGTCGCCGGGCGCGGCGTCCGCACCCTCCAGCAGCGGCGTCGACAAGTCGTACCCGGACGAGAAACACGCGCCCGCGCCCCGGACGATCGTCACCCGGATGTCCGGGTCGGCGTCGTGCGCCCGCAGCGCGTCGAGCAGCGCGGTCAGCAGCGCGGGGGAGAGCGCGTTGCGCTTCTCCGGCCGGTTCAGCGTCAGCCGCCGGACGCCGTCCGCTGGCGCGTCCACGAGAAGTAGGTCGTTCATGTCAGCTCCGCCATCAACTCGAGTTCCGGAACGCCGGCGGCGTCGATGATCACGCCGGTGACGCCGGGCGGCACAAACCCCTCGTTCCACCGGCGGCGGATCCGTGCCACCGGCCCCAGCAGCGCGGACTGCTCCAGGTACTCGTCCGGCACCGCGGCCGCGGCCTCGGCGCGGCGCCCGGCCCGCCACAGCTCGACGACCCGGTCGGCGGCCTCGGCGAACCCCCGGCGGGCCATCGCGTCCCGGTGGTAGTTGTGCGTGGCGCTGCCCATGCCGCCGACGTACATCGCGGTGAGTGGCCGCATCGCGTCCAGCGTGCCGCGGACGTCGTCGGTGATCCGGACGGTCGCGCCGGTGAACACGTCGAACTCCGGACGTCCGCGCATCGACGACGGGACACCGGCCGGTCCCAGGCCCATCGGGAGCCAGCCGTCGGCGATCTCCGCGGCCAGCGCCGTGTTCTTCGGGCCACCGGCGGCGAGCCAGAGCGGGATCGGTGCCTCCGGGTGCAGGATCGACCGGAGCGGCTTTCCCTGACCCAGTGCGCCCGGCCCGGTGTACGGCAGCTGGATCTCGCGCCCGTCGTGGGTCACCGGCTCCGTGCGGTCGAGGATCTTGCGCACGATCGTGACGTAGTCCCGCAGCCGGGTGTGCGGACGCCCCCACGGCTGGCCGTACCAGCCCTCGACGATCTGCGGGCCGGACAGTCCGATGCCGAGGATCAGCCGGCCGCCACCGGCCAGCGCGTCGATCGTCATCGCCTGCATGGCCAGCGTGGCGGGTGGCCGGGCCGCCAGCTGCACGACGGCGGTGCCGAGCCGGATCCGGCGGGTCGTGGCGGCCAGGTACGCGAGCGGCGTCAGCGCGTCGGACCCGTAGGCCTCGGCGGTCCACACCGAGTGGTAACCGAGCCGCTCGGCGGCGCGCACCGTCTCGACCGGCACCTCGAGCCGCGCGGCCCGGTAGAGGTTCAACCTCAATCCGAGCTTCACGGCAGGATCCCCTCCGACGTCCATCCTCGGGCGGGCTGCCCGCCGCGGGAGTCGGCCAGCTCCAAGCCGGCCAGCAGCGCGTTCCGCAACTCGCGCGGATCGATCACGTCGTCGTACGCGAGGCTCGCGGCGCCGTTCAGGGACGCGGCGGCCTGCTCCCGGGCGATCCGGGCCCGCTCGTCCGGGTCGTCGATCGCGCTGGCGTCGGACGCCGCGGGCAACGCGCCCAGCGTGATCGACGGGAAGGCGAGCGTCACCGTCTGGCCGTCGAACGGGTTCATCGCCATCACCGACGAGCCGAACCCGAACGCCTTGCGCAGCGTGACGTGCAGCTTCGGGACGCGGAGACGATGCTGGACGGCGTAGAACCGGGCGGCGTGCCGCAGGATCCCGCTCCGCTCGGCCCCGCTGCCCGCCAGCACGCCAGGGTTGTCGGCGAGGAACAGACACGGCAGCCCGAACGCACCGGCGACCTGCAGGAAGTGCGCGGCCTTGTCGGCGGCGTCGCGGTCGATCGTGCCGGCCCGGACGCTCGGGTCGTTCGCGACGATCGCGACGCTGCGCCCGCCGAGGAAGGCCAGCGCGGTGACGATCGACGCGCCGAACCCGGCCTGCACGACGAACAACTCCCCGTCGTCGACGATCTCCTCCAGGACCGGGGTGATCCGGTACGGCCGCCGGGGGTCGGGCGGGATCACGCCGAGGACGTCGACGCGACGCCGGCCGACGTCGGTGCCGGACCGCACCGGCGGCGGCTGCCCGGCGTTGGCCGGGAAGTGCGCCAGGTAGCCGCGGGCCCGCGCGATCGCCGCCGCGTCGTCCGGGACGACGTCGTGCACGACACCGCCGGTCGCCACCGCGACGTCCGGGCCGCCGAGGTCCTCCTTGGAGATCACCTCGCCGGTGGCCGACCGCACCAGCGGGGGACCGGCGGCGAAGATCGACGCGGTGTCGGTCATCACGACGTAGTCCGAGAGCGGCGCGAATAGTGCCCCGTGCCCGGCCGAGGCGCCGAGCACCAGGCAGACCAGGGGCACCCGCCCCGACAGATCGACCATCGCGCCGAGATCGCCGGGGCGCCGCCCGGGACGCCCGGTCTCGGTGACCCGGTGCCCCGCGCCCTCCAGCAGCATCACCAGCGGGACGCGCTCCTGGCCGGCCAGCTGGCAGAGCCGGTAGCGCTTGTCCGACGAGCTCGCACCGATCGAACCGCCGAGCACCGTGACGTCCTCGGCGCCGGCCAGCACCGGCCGCCCGTCGATCCGGCCCCACCCGGCCACGAACCCGTCCGCGTTGACCGGTGGGTCCTCGGTCGCGCCCATCAGCACACCCAGCTCGGAGAACGAGCCCCGGTCGAAGAGCGCGGCCAAGCGCGCCCGCGCGTCCAGCCGTCCGCGCTCGGTCTGCCGGGCCAGCCGGGCCGGGCCGCCCATCCGGAGTGCCGCGGCCTTCCGGCGCGCGATCTCCTCGAGCGCCGGCCCCCAGCCGTGCAGGTCGTCCCCGTCAGCGTCCACTGCTCAGTCCGTGTCCATCACTCAGGCCGTGTCCATGACTCACGCCGCGACTTGCTTCTCGAGCTCGCGCTTGAGCAGCTTGCCGGTGGCGCTGTACGGAAGGGCGTCGACGAACCGGACGTGCGCGGGCACCTTGAACGGCGCCAGGACCCGGCCCGCCCACTCCTGGACGTCGGCCGCGCTCAGCCCGGCTCCGTCGCGCGCGACGACGACGGCCATGACCTCCTGACCGAGTTCGTCGTGCGGGACGCCGATGACCGCGGCATCGAGCAGGTCGGGGTGCTCGGAGAGGCGGTTCTCGATCTCGATCGGGTAGATGTTCTCGCCGCCGCGGATGATCATGTCCCGCAGCCGGCTCTCCAGCTGGAGCATGCCGTCGACGATGCGGCCGTAGTCGCCGGTGCGGTACCAGCCGTCGGCGTCGAGGACCGCGTCGGTGGCGGCCGGATCACCCCAGTAGCCGAGGAAGATGCTCGGCGTGCGGAGACAGATCTCGCCGATGCCCTGCCCGTCGACGTCCCGCAGCGCGAGTTCCGACGTCGGGGTGGGCAGACCCACGGACTGAGGATGCGCCACCATCCGGGCACCGGCGATCGTCGTGCCCTGGCCGCACGTCTCGCTCATCCCGAACCCCTGGGCCGGGCGCGCGTTCGGGATCACGCTGCCGAGAAGGACGGCCAGCTCGGTGGAGATCGGCGCACCGCCCATGCCGATCGTCCGTAACGTGCTGACGTCGTAGCGGCCCGGGTCGGCCTGGCACATCCGGAGCAGCCGCAGCAGCTGGGTCGGGACGCCGGACCACTGGGTGACGCCGTACCGCGCGGTCAGTTCCAGGTGGAGCTCCGGGTCCCAGCGGCCACGCGGCGGGAACACCATCGTCATCCCGTTGAACGGGCCACCCGCCATCAGCGGCGCGAGCCCGGAGATGTGGAAGAACGGGCTGACCACCAGCGCGACCGGCGGACCGGGCGGCGGATCGGTCTGGCCGGACACGATCGCCTCGGTGTAGCCGCGCAGCTGGCTGTCCTGGGCGAAGTTGACCAGCCCGCGGTGGGTGATCACGGCGCCCTTCGGGCGGCCGGTGGTGCCGCTGGTGAACAGGATCGACACCGCGTCGTCCTCGACGAGGTCCGGCTCGACCGGGACGCCCGCCGTACCGGGCGTCAGCGAGGCGAACAGCTCGGCGAACGTCAGCGTCGGTACGCCCGGACCGTCGTCGAGCCGGGACAGCTGACGCTCCTCGCCGATCAGCAGGCGGGGCTGGGCGAGGGCGAGCCCGTGGCGCATCTCGGTACCGGTCCACCAGCCGTTCAGGCTGACGCTGATCGCTCCGAGCCAGGCCACGGCCCACAGCGTCAGGGCGTACTCGGGGCTGTTCGGCCCCACCACCGCGACGCGGTCACCCCGCCGGACGCCGTGGACCTGGCGGAGAGCGGCGGCCACGGCGGGGATCTGGTCGACGGTCTCCTTGTAGGTGAGTTGCCGGTCGGGAAAGAGCAGGTAGGGACGGTCGGTGTGCTGTTCGGCGGCGGCGAGCAGCAGCGCGGGCAGGTGCGCGGGGCGCCGGGCGAACACGGTCATCGGTACACCGCGCACGTCTTCCCGGGTGAGCTCGAAGGGACTTCCCGGGCCGGTCATCGCCGTCCGCATGTCGGGTGGAAGGCGGTCGAGGTCGTTGGTCAGCATCGGAGCCCTCCGGGGAGCGGGGACGGCCGGATTCTATATTTTGTATAAAGTACGGGTCAGCTGCGTGCGGTGTCCAGATACTCCGCCCGCAGATCGCTCTTGCGCAGCTTGCCGGTGGGCAGCCGGGGCAGCTCCGCGCGGAAGTCGACGGTGCGCGGCACCTTGAAGCCCGCGAGGTGCGCACGGGCGTACGCGCGGAGCTCGTCGGCCAGTTCGGGCGTCCCGGCGACCCCGGGTGCGGGCTCGACGACCGCGTGGACGCGCTCGCCCATCTCCAGGTCGGGCAGCCCGATCACCGCGACGTCGCCGACCTTCGGGTGCATCGTCAGGCACGACTCGATCTCGGCCGGGTAGATGTTCACCCCGCCGGAGATGATCGTGAAGTTCTTCCGGTCGGTGAGGTAGAGGTAGCCGTCCTCGTCGAGGTAGCCGACGTCCCCGGTCGTGGCCCAGTTCGGGTGCTCGGGATGCCGGCTCTCCGCGGTCTTCTCGGCCGCGCGGTGGTACTCGAAAGCCGGCTGGGCCTGCCCGAAGTAGATCAGCCCCGGCTCGCCGGGCGGCAATTCCCGGCCGCGTTCGTCGCAGATGTGCGGCTCGCCGAGCAGTGCCTTCCCGACCGACCCCGGGTGCGCGAGCCAGTCCTGAGGCCCGATGTAGGTCAGCCCCGCGCCCTCGGTCGCCGCGTAGTACTCGTGGACGATCGGCCCGAGCCAGTCGAGCGTCTGCCGCTTGACCTCGGGTGGGCAGGGCGCCGCCGCGTGCACCACGGCGCGGAGGCTCGACAGGTCGTACCGCCGCCGGACCTCCGCCGGCAGCTTGAGCAGCCGGACGAGCATCGTCGGCACCACCTGGACATGGGTGACGCGATGGCGCTCGATCGTGCGGAGCAGGTCTTCGGCGTCGAACCGGGGCAGCACCACGAGCGTGCCGCCCAGTTCGTGGATGCCGGCCGACCACTGCAGTCCGGCCGCGTGGTAGAGCGGCGCCGGGCACAGGTAGACGGTGTCGGGCCCCATGCCCAGCAGCGCGCTGCCGAGCCGGGAGACGCCGGCCGCCTCCGGATCAGAGACCTGGACGTCGCGGAGCGCGCGCCGGATCCCCTTCGGCCGTCCGGTGGTGCCGGAGGAGTACAGCATGACCTGGCCGAGCGGCTGGTCGTCGAGGGCGGTGCCGTCGGCCGTCGCGAGCGCGTCGTCATAGGAGACGAAGCCCTCGGCGGCGCCGTCGAGGATGAGCCGTACTCGGCAGTCCGGCGCCGTCGCGACCGCCTCGGCGGCCGTCTCCGCCTGCTGCCCGGTGGTGACGAGCGCCCGTGCGCCGGAGTCGGCGATCAGGTACGCGGCCTCCGCCGGAGCGAGGTGCCAGTTCACGGCGGTGAAGTACAGACCGGACCGCATCGCGCCCCAGTACACCTCGAAGAAGCGGAGGTGGTTCTCCGCGATCAGTGCGACGCCGTCACCGCGCCGGAGGCCGCTGCTCCGCAGTGCCGCCGCGAGCCGGAGGGACCGGCTCTCCAGCTCCGCGTAGGTCAGCGTTCCACCGTCGGCCATCACCACGGCCGGGTGGTCGGGGCGGGATCGGGCGTGGCTGCCTGGGTAGACCATCGGACCTCCGGAGGCCGGTGGAGAGCGGCGAGGTGGCGTCGACAGTATTGAAATCCAAGTCTATTTTCAACGGATCGCGACGCTGTACAACCAGAATCCAATTCCTTTACGGTGGGCGGTACCGGCCGACGCGAACTCGAGGAGTTGTATGTCCATCGCGGTGACCGAAGAGCAGCAGGAACTCAGCTCCGCGGTGCGCGGCTTCGTCGCCCGGTACGCGCCGGTGTCCGGCACCCGGGAGGCCTTCGACGCGCTGGCCGTCGGCGAACGCCCGGCACACTGGCCGGCGCTGGTCGCCCAGGGTCTGCACGCGGTGCACCTCCCCGAGGAGCACGGCGGGCAGGGCGGCGGCCTGGCGGAGCTGGCCGTGGTGCTGGAGGAGGCGGGGCGGGGGCTGCTGCCGGGGCCGTTCGGCCCCACCGTGCTGACCTCCGCTGTGGTCTCCCGGGCGTCGGCCGGTGCCACCCGCACCGCTCTGCTCGACGCGCTGGCCGCCGGCGCGACCGCGGCCCTGGTGCCACCCGGCGACGGGCTGACCGCGGTGGCCTCCGACGGCGGCTGGACGTTGACCGGGCGGAGCGGCCCGGTGCTCGGCCTGCTCGCGGCCGACGTCCTGGTGGTCGGTGCGGTGGCCGGGGACCGGACGGTATGGCTGCGGGTGGACCCCTCGGACAGTGGAGGCGGGGCCGCCGACCGGCTGCGTCGCGTCGCCGAGGAGGGCGTGGACCTCACCCGGGACATCGGACGGCTGGACCTGGACGGGGTGGCGGTCCCCGCGGACGCCGAGCTCGACGGGGTGGACGCGGACGCCGTGCGCTACCTGATCACCGCACTCCGCGCCGCGGAGGTCGCCGGCGTGATGGCCTGGTGCGTGCGCTCCACCGTCGAGTACGCGATGGTGCGCGAGCAGTTCGGGCGTCCGATCGGGTCGTTCCAGGCGGTCAAGCACAAGGCGGCACGGCTGTTCGTCGCGGCCGAGCTGGCCGCGGCGGCGGCCTGGGACGCGGTCCGCAGCCTCGACGCCGACGTCGACCAGCAGCGGCTCGCGGTCGGCGGTGCGGCCGTGGTCGCGCTGGGCCGCGCGGTGGACGCCGCCTGCGAGGCCGTGACGCTCTTCGGCGGCATCGGCTACACCTGGGAGCACGACGTCCACCTCTACTGGCGGCGGGCGATGAGCCTGGCCGCGGTGAGCGGCCCGACCGGGTCGTGGCTGGTGCAGCTGGGCGAGGCCGCGCTGGACTCGCGGCGGTCGAGCAGCGTGGTGGTGGCCGGTGTCGAGACCGAGTTCCGGGCCCGGGTCGGCGCGATCATCGACGCGGCGCTCACCCATCCGGAGGACACCGTGCCGGAGGCGCGCAGGCACAGCGCCGACAGCCCCGTGTACCGCACCGGCCCGCGCCGCACGCACCTGGCCGACGCCGGGCTGATCGCGCCGCACTGGCCGGCGCCCTGGGGCCTGGACGCGACGCCGGTGCAGCAGCTCGTGATCGCCGAGGAGTTCGCCCGGCGCGGGATCACACCGCCCTCGATCGTGATCGGCGACTGGGCGATGCCGACGATCCTCGCGCACGGCACGCCGGAGCAGGCCGAGCGGTTCGCCCGTCCGACGCTGCGCGGTGAGATCGTCTGGTGCCAGCTGTTCAGCGAGCCCGGCGCCGGATCCGACCTCGCCGGGCTGTCCACGAAGGCGGTCAAGGTCGACGGCGGCTGGCGGCTGGACGGGCAGAAGGTGTGGAACTCCGGTGCCCACCAGGCGGACTGGGGCATCTGCCTCGCCCGGACCGATCCCGACGCGCCCAAGCACAAGGGGATCAGCTACTTCCTCGTCGACATGAGCTCGCCCGGCGTCGACGTGCGGCCGCTGCGTCAGGCCACCGGTGCCGCCGAGTTCAACGAGGTGTTCCTCAACGGTGTCTTCGTGCCCGACGACTGCCTGGTCGGGGCGCCCGGCGAAGGCTGGCGGCTCACGATCACCACGCTCGGCAACGAGCGCACCGCGATCAGCGCGACGATGGGCAGCGTCGACGAGGACCCGATCCGCGACGTGATCGCGAAGAACCTCTACGGTGGCGCCCGGTCGGACGCCGTCCGGGCGCTCGGCCAGGTGCACGCCTACGGCAGCGCGGTGGCGGCGCTCAACATCCGGGAGACGCTGCGGCGGCTCGCCGGGCAGCAGCCGGGGGCCGGCGCCAGCGTCGCCAAGGTCGCCTCGGCCCAGCTGCACCGGGACGCCGCCGAGCTCACGTTCGCGCTGATCGGACCGGAGGCCGCGGTGCGCGGCGGCGCGGTGGACGTCGCCCGGCGCGAGCTGGGCACGCCGGCGCAGCTGATCGGGGGCGGAACGGTCGAGATCCAGCTGAACGTCATCGCCGAACGTGTCCTGCGGCTGCCACGTGGTTGATCCCCGGGTGTCCAGTACGGTGCTTCCGTAGAGTCGGGGCTTCCCAGAATTCCGAGAAGGCGGTCGATGGCGGAGCAGACGCAGGGGACGACCGGCGGGCTCTCGGTGCAGGGGCTGCCCGCCTGGCAGCTCGCGCGCCGGGAGCGGATCGTCCTGGCCGCGCTGCAGCTGCTGCAGAACCAGGAGTACGACCGCATCCAGATCCGCGACGTCGCCCAGGAGGCCGGTGTCGCGCTCGGCACGCTCTACCGCTACTTCTCCTCGAAGGAGCACCTCTACGCGGCGGTGCTGCTGGAGTGGTCCGCGCTCGGCCGGAGCCGGGAGCGCCGGTCGAAACAGGGCTCGGCCGAGCGTCACCTGCGGTCCCGGATCCGGGGCGTGATCACTGCGTTCGAGCGGCAGCCGCAGTTCTACAAGGTCCAGGTGCTGTTGCAGAGCAGCACCGACCCGAATGCCAAGGCGCTGCTGACCGAGTTCGCGGAGGCCGCGCAGGCGAGCTTGGTCGAGGATTTTGCTCCCCTCGGCCTGGACCGCGCCGAGGACGCCGCGACGATGATGTGGGCGATCATCCACTCGATGCTGACCCAGGCGATCCATCACGGCGTCGGGATGAGCGAGGTCTACCGCATCGCCGACGGTTTCATCGATCTGCTCGCCGACGACCTGCGGCGCTCCTAGGCCTGGTGCTCCTAGGCCTGGTGCTCCGAGGCCTGGGGCTGCGTCCAGGCGTTGCACGGTCGCGGACGGTACAACGGCCGCGACCGTGCAACGCCTGACCGGTGGTTTCATGACCCGGCGGCGTCGATCATCGGCTCGACCATCCGGCGGAGGTACGCCCGGAGTCGCGCCTCGTTCGAGGTCCGTTTCGTGTCGTACATCAGCAGCGAGAGCAACCACCGGACCAGCGTCTCGGTGATCTCGTCGAGGTGCGGTGCCAGCCGCGGGTCGTAGTCGACGATCGGCTCGAGGATCGAGCGGGTGAGAGCCAGCGACTCCTCGGTGAGTCTCTGGTCGGTCGCCCACGGGTCGGTGCGGGCATGGCTGATCGGATAGAACGCCGGCTCCTTGCGGAACTCGCGCCGGGCCACCACCAGCGCCTCGACCGCGAACTCACCCGCGGTCCTGGCCCGGCGACGAGCGGACGCGACGACGCGGCTGGCCACCGCGGCGCCGGACCGCTCCATCGCCGCGGCCACCATCGCGTCCCGGGTCGGGAAGTACGCGTACACGGTCGGTCGGGACACACCCGCGCACGCCGCTACCGCACTGATCGACGTCCGCTCGATGCCGTACTGCCTGATGCAGCTCAGCGTTGCGTCGACGATCTTGTCGCGCGCGGAGATCGTCTCCGTGGTCGGGGCGCGCCCCGACCACGGAGCGCGCCGTGCTCCCGCAGCGGGGGCGGCCCCTTCAGAGCGATACACCGTGCGGCGCAGTCGGGTCGAACGCCACCTTCAGCCCCTCGTACCCGCTGACGAACGTCGCCGGCCGGAGCTCCGGTTCGTCCCGCTCGGCGAGCGTGATCGTCGGTAGCCGGTCGAGCAGCGCGGTGAAAATCGACTCCAGTTCCAGCTTCGCGAGCGAACTGCCGAGGCAGAAGTGCGACCCGACGCCGAACGCGAGGTGGTTGTTCGGGTGCCGTTCCAGGTCGAACGTGAACGGGTCGTCGAACACGTCCTCGTCCCGGTTGGCCGACGGGTAGAGCAGCAGGAGCTTCTGCCCGGCCTTCATCTCCTTGCCGCGGAACGTCAGGTCCTTGGTGACCGTGCGGGCCATGTTCCGGACCGGGCTGACCCAGCGGAGCATCTCCTCCATCGCACCCGGCAGCAGGCTGCGGTCGGCCCGCAGCCGTTCCCACCGGGTGCGGTCGGCCAGGAGCTGGTAGAGACCGCCGGTGATCACGTGCCTGGTGGTCTCGTCCCCGCCGATGAGCAGCAGCAACGAGTCGAAGTAGAGCGTCTCGTCGTCCAGCCGCTCGCCGTCGACCTCGGCGTGGACCAGCACCCCGATCAGGTCGTCGGTCGGCGTCGCGCGCCGGTTGGCCAGCACGCCGTTGAAGTACTCGCCGTACTCCACCGACGCGGCGATCATCTTCTCCTGCAGCACCGGGTCGTCCATCTGGCCCTGACCCCGCATCAGGTCATCCGACCAGCGCAGCAGGTCGTCGTACCGGTCGGGCACGACGCCCAGCTGGTCGCCGATGACGATCAGTGGCAGCCACGCCGCGACGTCCCAGACGAAGTCGCAGCTGCCCTTCTCGCACACCCGGTCGAGCAGCGCGTGCGTGATCTGGTCGATCCGCGCCTTCTGGTCCGCGACCCGCCGTGGCGTGAACCCCTTGCTGATCAACTTGCGACGCCGCAGGTGCGCGGGGTCGTCCAGGTCGATCATCATCGGCGTCGCCGGGGAGTCCGGCCGGATCCCACCGGCGTTGGAGAACAGCTCCGGGTGGAGCGAGACCTCCCGGACGTCGGCGTGCTTGGTGATGCCCCAGACCTCGCCGTGCGGATCCCAGTAGACCGGGTCGTTCGCCCGCAGCCAGGTGAACGCCGAGTGCGGATCGGCGCCCCAGAAGTTCCCGTCGGTCAGATGCGGGCTCTCAACCGTGGTCAAGATCGATCACCCCGCGGATGTTCACCCCGGCGTGCATGTCCTTGTACCCCTCGTTGATCGTCTCGAGGGTGTACCGGTTGGTGATCATCTCGTCGAGCAGCAGGTGGCCCGACTGGTAGAGCCGGAGCAGCGAAGGAATCTCCTTGCGACCGTTCGCGGCGCCGAAGAGCGTCCCGCGGAGCTCCTTCTGCCAGATCGTCAGCTCGAACAGCGACATCGTGACGGTGGTGTCCTCCATCGGGGACACCGCGGTGATCACGACCCGGCCACCCTTGGAGACCAGCGCCATCAGGCCGGCGACCTCGTCGCCCCGGGCCACCCCGACGGTGTAGATCGCGGCGTCGGCCATCATGCCGTCGGGCGTGATCTCCCGGAGCAGTTCGGTGGCGTCCGCGACGCTGGCAGCGGTATGCGTGGCGCCGAAGATCTTGGCCTGCTCCCGCTTGAACTCGATCGGGTCGACCGCGATGATCTGCTCCGCGCCGGCGATGCGCGCGCCCTGCACCGCGGCGGCGCCGACACCGCCGATGCCGACCACGACGACGGTCTCGCCGGGCCGCACCTTCGCGGTGTTCACGGCCGAGCCGTAGCCGGTCGTGACGCCGCAGCCGACCAGCGCCGCGACGTCCAGCGGAATGTCGTCGGGGATCTTCACCAGCGAGTGCTCGTTCATCACCGCGTACTGGCTGAACGTCGAGAGGAAGACCATCGTGTAGACGTCCTGGCCACGGGCGTGCAGCCGGGTGGTGCCGTCCAGGCCGACGCCCATCATCAGCGTCCCGCCGACGTCGCACAGGTTCGACCGGCCCTGCGCGCACCAGCGACACTGCCCGCACGCGGGGATGAACATCGGTACGACGTGGTCGCCCGGCTTCAGCGACGTGACGCCCTCACCGACCTCCTCGACGATGCCCGCGCCCTCGTGGCCGCCGACGACCGGCGTCATCGCGGGCATGTCCCCGGTGACCACGTGATCGTCGGAGTGGCACATACCCGTGTGGATCAGCTTGACGAGCACCTCGCCGGCCTTGGGCGGGTCGAGGTCGACCTCTTCCACGCTCCACGGCTGGTTGCGGTCCCACAACACGGCAGCTCTGGTCTTCATCGACGCACGCTCCTCAGGACGCGGGGGTGTAACCGAAGGGAAGGTTCACGGACTGGTATTCGACGTACGCGGAGAGCCCCTCGGGCCCCAGCTCGCGCCCCAGCCCGGACTCCTTGAAACCGCCGAACGGCGCGCAGTTCTCGAGCATGAACGTGTTGACGTTGAACGTGCCGGTGCGGATGCGCCGGGCGATGTCCAGGCCGGCGTCGGCGTCGGCGGTCCAAACCGAACCGGAGAGGCCGTAGCGGGAGTCGTTCGCGATCGCGACCGCGTCGTCGACGTCGCCGTAGGGGATCACCGACAGCACCGGGCCGAAGATCTCCTCCTGGGCGATCGTCATCTTGTTGTCGACGTCGGAGAAGACGGTCGGCTCGACGTACCAGCCGCGGTCGAACCCCTTCGGGCGCCCGCCGCCGAGCGCCACGGTCGCGCCCTCCTTCTTGCCGGCCGCGAGGAACCCCTCGACGCGTTCCCGCTGTCCGGCGCTGACCAGCGGACCGATCGTCGTGGCCTCGTCCAGCGGGTCGCCGACGATCTGCGCCGCCACCTGCTCGACGACCGCGTCCACCACCTCGCGGTAGCGGTCCCGGGGCGCGAGGATCCGGGTCTGCGCGACGCAGGCCTGCCCGTTGTTCATCAGCCCGACGTTGATCACCTGCGGCAGCGCGCTGGCCAGGTCGACGTCGGGCAGCAGCACGGCCGCAGACTTGCCGCCGAGCTCCAGCGTCACCCGGCGCAGGTTCTCCCCGCACAGGCTCGCGATCCGGCGACCGGCCGCGGTGCTGCCGGTGAAGCTGACCTTGTCGATGCCGGGGTGGGTGACCAGGTACTCGCCGACCGCGCGGTCGGCCGGGACGACGTTGACGACGCCGGCCGGGATGCCCGCCGCCTCGACCGCCTCGGCGAGCAGCTGGCCGGAGATCGGGCTGGCCGGTGCCGGCTTGAGCACGACCGTGCACCCGGCAGCCAGGGCCGGCGCGAGCTTGAGCATGCTGACGTAGATCGGGACGTTCCACGGCACGATCGCCGCGACGACGCCCACCGGGGCCCGCCGGACGACGGTCGGTCCGAGCAGCCCGGCGCGGGTCTCCTCCCAGGCGGTCTCCCGGGCCAGACCGGTGTAGTAGTCCAGCGCCATCGTCGCGGCGAGCACCTGGCCCATCCGGGAGAAGCCCAGCGGCGAGCCCATCTCGGTGCTGATCGTCCGGGCGAAGTCCTCCATGCGCTCGTTGATGATCGCCGAGAGCCGGGCCATCGCGTCGGCCCGCTCGGCGCCGCTGGTGCGCGGCCACGGGCCTTCGTCGAACGCCTTCCGGGCCGCGGCCACGGCGTTGTCGATGTCCGCGTTCGATGCTTCCGGCACGCGTCCGACGACCTCTTCGGACGCGGGGGAGACGACGTCGAACACTCGCGTCTCGGCCGGGGCGACCCACTCGCCCCCGATGTACAACGTGTCATACGTGAGCATGCGCGCTCCCTGCTAGAGGTGTCGTGCGGACTGACCGCCGCCGTCGCCGGGGCTGGTCTTCAGTGGACGCGCCGGTCGGAACCGGCCCAGTACTTCTCGCGGAGCGCCTTCTTGTCGGCCTTGCCGACCGGGGTGAGCGGCAGCGACTCCGCGACGTCGACGGACTTGGGGGCGTGGATCGGCCCCTTGTGCTCGCGCACGAGCGCGATGAGCGCCTCGGCGTCGATCACCGCGCCGGGCCGGGGAACCACGACGGCCTTGACCGCCTCGCCCCACTTGTCGTCCGGGACGCCGATCACCGCGGCGGCCGAGACGTCGGGGTGCGTGGTGAGCACGTCCTCGATCTCACGCGGGAAGACGTTGAAGCCGCCGGAGACGATCATGTCCTTGGTGCGGTCGACGATCGTCCAGAAGCCGTCCTCGTCCTCGCGAGCGACGTCGCCGGTGTGCAGCCAGCCGCCGCGGAACGCCTCGGCGGTCTCCTCCGGCAGCTTGTTGTACCCGTTCATCACCAGCGGACCCTGGACGCAGATCTCCCCGGCCTCACCGGGCGGGACCGGCTCGTTGTTCTCGTCCAGCAGCGCCGTACGCACCCACGGCACCGGGCGACCGCAGGTGGCCAGCTTGTCCGGGGTGTGCTCCTCCTTGCGGAGCACGGTGACCGTCATCGGCGCTTCGTTCTGCCCGTAGAACTGGAAGAACACCGGGCCGAACCGGTCGATCGCCTGCTGGAGGCGGGCCGGGGACGCGGCCGAGGCGCCGTAGAACACCGTCTCCAGGCTGGACGTGTCGGTCGTCGCCAGGTCGGGGTGGTCGAGGATCGCGTAGAGCATCGCCGGCACGATCATCGTCGAGGTGATCCGGTGTTCCTCGACGGCCTTCAGCCACCCGCCCGGGGTGAAGCCGGACAGCACCACGAACGAGCCGCCGCGTAACAGCACCGGCAGCGTGAAAGCGGCGGCCGCGTGCGAGAGCGGCGCGGCGACGAGGAAGCGGATGTCGTCCGGCCACTGCCACTCGGCCATCTGGATCTTGGTCAGCTCGGCGCCGCCGCGGTAGGTGCCGAGCACGCCCTTCGGCCGCCCGGTGGTGCCGCCGGTGAACGACATCGACGAGATCGACTCCGGGTCGACCGCGGGTGGGCGGAGCGGCTCCGGCGAAAACTTCTCCGCCAGCTCCGGCAGGCTCTCGGCGATCGTGGACGGCCCCAGTGCCAGCAGCCGCAGCCCGGGTACCTTCGCCTGCAGCGCGGTGACGTGCTCCTCCAGCGCCGGGTCGAACACCAGCGTCTTGATCTCGGCGTTCTCCAGCACGTATGCGTGGTCGTCGGCCGAACCGAGCGGGTGCAGCGGCGTGCCCCGGCAGCCGGCCATCATCCCGGCGCCGGTCGCGAAGAGGACCTCGGGCCGGTTGCGCGCGAGGATCGAGACGCCGTCGCCGGGCCCGAGGCCGATCGACCGGTACGCCTGCGACCAGCGGCTGACCGCCTCGCGGTAGCCGCGGTAGGTGACGGTCTCGCCGTCCACCAGGACCGCGGGCCTGTCGTCGTACCGGTTGAGCGCCTGGGCTAAGAGCTCCGGCATCAGGGGCGGGGAATGCAACATCGTTGTCGACATGTATCGCCTCGTACCGTCGAGGCCGGACGCACCGGTCCGGCCGAGTGGCCGATGAGCTGCTCGACGTGCAGAAGGGTGTGCGACGAGTCGCCGGGGTGGGGACCGCCGAAGGGTGGGCCCGGCTGGCGCGCCCGCCGGGGAGATTTCGTCCGGGGAATCGTCGGCCGCCGAAACGGTGCGGCCACAATTCGTGAACCGGAGTTTACACATCTTTCATGGTGTGACAAGACCATCAGACGGGTAGAACACGTTCTCATGAGCACTTCTTCAGAACTCTGAACAGAGATTCAGTGCTGCCGTATGGTGGCCCGCATGACGAGAGTTCTGGAGGGCGTGCGGGTACTGGAAGTCGCGGCGTGGACGTTCGTGCCCGCGGCCGGCGCGGTACTCGCCGACTGGGGTGCCGACGTCGTCAAGATCGAGCAGCCCGGCGCCGGTGATCCGCAGCGCGGCCTGGTGACCTCCGCCCTGATGGGCGGCGATGCGGCGAACGTCAACTACCTGATCGAGCAGCCGAACCGGAACAAGCGCAGCCTGACGGTCGACCTCAAGTCGCCCGGCGGGAAGGAACTGCTGCTCAAGCTCGCTGCCCGGTCGGACGTGTTCCTGACGAACTGGCTGGAGCCGGCGCGCCGCAAGGTCGGGATCGACGTCGACGACATCCGCGCGGTGAACCCCTCGATCGTCTACGTGCGGGGCAGTTCCCACGGGCCGGCCGGGCCGGAGAGCCACAAGGGTTCGTTCGACAGTGCGGCGGTGTGGTCGCGGTCCGGCGTGGCCAGCGTGATCACCCAACCAGGGGAGTATCCGGTGGTCCAGCCCGCGGCCTACAACGACCTCGCCGGTGGGCAGACCATCGCGGGTGGCATCGCCGCGGCCCTGCTGCACCGCGAACGCACCGGTCAGGGCCTCGTCGTGGACGTGTCGCTGCTCGGCCTCGGTATGTGGCTGATGTCGGCGGAGATCATCAGCGCCCGCGCCTACGGCATCACCGAGCCGGTGCCGCGCAACGCCCGCGGCAAGACGCCGAACCCGCTGGTCGCCAACTACAAGACGCGCGACGGGCGGTACCTGCAGCTGATGATGTTGCAGTCCGACCGGTACTGGCCGGAGTTCTGCCGCACGGTGCAGCGGCCGGAGTGGGTCGAGGAGTATCCGGACGCGACCGCGCGGTACCTGCGGCGCCGCGAGCTGATCGGCCTGCTCGACGAGGTGTTCGCCGGCCGTGACCTGGCCGAATGGCGGACGATCCTCGGCACGATGGAGGGCGCCTGGGCCGCGGTGCAGACCCCGTACGAGGTCGCCGAGGACCCGCAGGCGCTCGCGAACGCCTACGCGCAGACCGTGCACAAGGGCGATCTGGAGTTCCCGCTGATCACGAACCCGGTGCAGTTCGACGGCGCGGCCCCCGAGCTGACCCCGGCGCCGGAGGTCGGACAGCACACCGAGGAGATCCTGCTGGAGCTCGGTTACTCGTGGGAGGACATCACGGCGCTCCAGGACACCGGGGCGGTGTGACGTGCCGCTGCCGTTGGTCACCCCCGAGAACGAGTTCTACTGGACGGCCGGTTCGGACGGCGTCCTGCGGATGCTGCACTGCCGTTCCTGCGACTCGCTGATCCATCCGCCGCGCCCCGCGTGCCACCGCTGCCGGTCGACCGCGCTGGACACCGTCGACCTCTCCGGCCGCGGGCAGATCGTCGGCGTGACCGTGAACCATCAGCAGTGGGGCCCCGAGCCGCCGGAGCCGGTCGCGCTCGCCGCGGTCGCGCTGGAGGAGGACTACCGGGTCCGGATCACCGCGCGGATCACCGGCGCGGAGCCGGACGACGTCGCGATCGGCCAGCCGGTGACGGTCGAGTTCGAACAGGTCAAGACCGTCTGGATCCCGCAGTTCCGGGTGGCGGGGGAGCCGCGCGGCCTCCCGCCCCTGGAGGAGGATCCCGCGGTCGTGCGGGTGACGGCCCGGCCGCCGGTCTCCGACGACCGGTACGAGGAGAAGTCCGCGGTCACCGGCATCGGCACGAGCCGGATGGGGCGGCGGCTGATGGCGGATCCGCTGGCGCTCACGGTCGAGGCGTGCCGCGCCGCGGTCGAGGACGCCGGGCTGACGTTCGACGACATCGACGGCCTCGCGACCTACCCCGGCGGCACCGTGCCGGGCGGCTTCTCCGAGGGCGGTCTGACGCTGCTCGAGGAGACGCTGCGGCTGCGCCCGGTCTGGTACAACGGCGGCGCGGAGGTGCCCGGCCCCGGCGGATCGGTCGTCGCCGCGATGCTTGCGGTCGCTGCCGGGCTCTGCCGGCACGTGCTGGTCTACCGCACGGTCTGGCAGACCACCCACACCGAGCTCCTGCGCGCCGGCCGCCTTCCGCTGCCGCGGGGCCGGGTCGGACCGCCGATGGACTTCATGCTGCCGGTCGGGGCGATGTCGGCGGCGCACCCGCTGGCGATGACCGCGTCGCACTACATGCACCGGTACGGGATGGAGCGGGAGACGCTCGGCTGGATCGCGCTCAACCAGCGGGCGAACGCGGCCCGGAACCCCACCGCGATCTACCGGACGCCGCTGACGATGGACGACTACCTGTCCGCCCGGATGATCACCACGCCGTTCGGCCTCTACGACTGCGACGTGCCGTGCGACGCGTCGGTGGCGGTGGTGATCTCCCGTGCCGACGTCGCGCGGGACCTGCGGCAGCCGCCGGTGCGGTTCGCGGCGGTCGGTACCCAGATCACCGAGCGCGTCACGTGGGACCAGAGCACGCTCACCCACGAGCCGCAGGTGCTCGGCTCGGCGGCGCACCTGTGGAGCCGGACCGACCTGCGGCCGGCCGACGTCGACGTCGCGCAGCTCTACGACGGCTTCACGTTCAACTGCCTGTCGTGGCTGGAGGGGCTCGGTTTCTGCGGCATCGGTGAGGCGCCCGACTACCTCCAGGGAGGGAAGCGGATCGCGCTCGACGGCGAGCTGCCGCTCAACACCCACGGTGGGCAGCTCTCGCACGGCCGGACGCACGGCTTCGGGCTCCTGCACGAGGCCGTCACCCAGCTCCGCGGTGCCGCCGGTGAGCGGCAGGTGCCCGGTGCGGAGGTCGCCGTCGTCTCCAGCGGCGGGCTGACGCCGTCGTCCTGCATGTTGTTGACCCAGGAGCGATGAATGAACGCGGGAAGCCGATGGACCAGCACGACCGGACCGACCGAGGTGCTGGTCGTGCGCCCGCCGTCCGGGCCGGTCACGTTGCGGTGCGGCGGGGAGCCGATGGCCCCGGCGGGCTCGGTGGCGCGCGATGGGGTGGCCCAGAGTGGTGAGCCACTGCTGCTCGGTAAGCGCTACACCGACCCGGTCAGCGGGTTGCAGCTGCTCTGCACGAAGGCCGGGCCGGGCCCGGTCGAGGTGGACGGACGCCCGATCGAGCGCCTGGACGCCAAGCCCCTGCCGGCCTCGGACTGAGGAGTCCCATGCAGATCGACGGAGCACGAGTTCTCGTCACCGGCGCCGGATCGGGCCTCGGTGAGGCCACCGCACGCGGCTTCCACGCCGCCGGCGCGATCGTGGTCGTCGTCGACCGGGACGCGTCCGCGGCCGACCGGGTCGCGAAGGATCTCGGCGACCGGGCGCTCGCGGTCGCCGCGGACGCGGCGAGCGAGGAGGACATGACCGCGGCGGTCGCCGCCGGGCGCGACCGGGGACCGTTGCGGGCGGTGGTCGCGTGCGCGGGCGGCGGGTCGGGCCCGGCCCGGACGCTCGATCGGTCCGGAACACCGCACTCGCTGGAGGCCTTCGAGCGGACCGTGCGGAACAACCTGGTCACCGCGTTCAACACGGTGCGACTGGCGGCGGCCGAGATGGCGACGCAGGAGCCGGTGGACGCCGACGGTCAGCGCGGCGCGATCGTGGTGACGGCCTCGATCGCCGGTTACGAGGGCCAGATCGGCCAGGTCGCGTACGGCTCGGCGAAGGCCGGGATCATCGGGATGACGCTGATCACCGCCCGTGACCTGGCTGCGGTCGGCGTCCGGGTGAACTGCATCGCGCCGGGACTGCTCGACACCCCGGCGTGGGGTCCGGCGGAGAGCGACTTCAAGACCGCGTTCGCGAAGACCGTGCCGTTCCCGAAGCGATTCGGTGCTCCGCCGGAGTTCGCCGCGGCCGCGCGTCACCTGGTCGAGAATGACTACGTCAACGGACACGTGCTTCGCCTGGACGGAGCCGTCCGTTTCGCACCCCGCTAGGAGGGGATCATGGCTCTTCCCAAGGACGCGAAGATCATCTCGGTCGACGACCACGTCATCGAGCACTCCCGGGTGTTCCTCGACCGGCTGCCGAGCAAGTGGCAGGACGAGGCCCCGCGGATCGAGAAGCTGCCCGACGGCAACGACACCTGGATCTACGAGGGCCGGCAGTCGGGCAACTTCGCGCTGAACGCGGTCGCGGGCAAGCACCCGCGGGAGTTCGGAATGGACCCCCGCAGCTACGACGACATGCTGCCGGGGTGTTACGACATCGCCCAGCGCATCAAGGACATGGACACCGAAGGCGTCTGGGCGCAGATGTGCTTCCCCAACTTCGGTGGCTTCGCCGGCAGCACGTTCCAGGTGGCGAAGGACAAGGAGCTGGCCGCGGCCTGCATCACCGCGTACAACGACTTCATCCTGGACGAGTGGTGCGCCTACGCGCCGGACCGGCAGATCCCGCTGGTGATGGTGCCGTTCTGGGACATCGACGCGTCGGTGAAGGAGATCGAGCGCACCGCCGCCAAGGGCGCCCGCTCGGTGACGTTCCTGGAGGCACCGCACAAGGTCGGCCTGCCGAGCTACCACACCGATCACTGGGACCGGATCTTCGCGGTCTGCGAGGAAGCCAAGCTCCCGCTCTCGATGCACTTCGGCTCCGGCGGGATGCCCAAGGGCCTGGCGCCCGATGGTGACTTCTTCATCGGGATCGCGCTGTTCGGCATCAACTCGATGATGGCCACCGTCGACCTGCTGGTCTCCGACGTCTTCTACAAGTTCCCGGGTCTGAAGGTCGCGCTGTCCGAGGGTGGCATCGGCTGGATCCCGTACATCCTGGAGCGCACCGACTACTCCTGGGGCCGGCACAAGTACTGGACCGGCGTGAACCCGGACAAGCGGCCGTCGGAACTGTTCCGCGAGCACATCTACGGCTGTTTCATCGCCGACCGGGCCGGGATCGCGTTGCGGCACTCGATCGGCATCGACAACATCATGTTCGAGAGCGACTACCCGCACTCCGACTGCAACTGGCCGCACACCCGGAAGCTGCTGGAGGAGGCGCTCGCCGACGTGCCCGACGACGAGGCGCGCAAGATCGTCGAGACCAACGCCCGGACGCTGTACCGCTTCCCCTGAGAGGGACCGATGGACAACACCGATGTGGCCTTACTGATCTTCCGGGTCGTGGTCGGCGGCACGATGGTGCTGCACGGGCTGAACCACTGGCGCGGCGGCGGCAAGATCGCCGGTACCGCGGGCTGGTTCGAGAGCCTGGGACTGCGCCCCGGCCGGGTGCACGCCTGGATGAGCGTCCTGGTGGAGATCGGCGCCGGTATCGCGATCGCGATCGGACTGTTCACCCCGATGGCGTGCGGGGCGATCATCGGCGTGATGGTGGTCGCGGCGGTGATCGAGCACCGTTCGCACGGCTTCTTCGTGTTCAAGAACGGCTACGAGTACGTGCTGATGATCGCGGTGATCTGCGTCGGTTTGTCGGTCAGCGGCCCGGGGGAGATCTCCGCGGACGTCGAGCTCGGGCTGCCGCTGTGGGACGGCGTGTTCGGCTCGCTGCTCGCGGTCGTGATCGGCGTCGGCGGCGCGGTCGGGTTGCTCGCGTTCGCCTGGCGTCCCGACCGGCCGGAGCCGGCGCCGACCCCCTCGTCGACGTCGGCGGACGCGAGCTAAACGGGAGTCGGCACGGTCGCGTCGAGCAGGCACTGCTCCACGAACGCCAGCACGCCAAGGTGGTAGGCGCGGGCGGCGACCGACAGGCTCATGTTGTGCGGTGCGCCCGGCTGGACGTTCGTTCCGACGCGCGGCGCGGTGCCGAACGCCGCGGCGAGTTCGGCCAGCACCGGCGGTGTGTGGTCCCAGATCGGATCGCGCTCGCCGATCGTCAGCCGGACCGGGACCGCGACCCGGGCGGCGTAGGCGGGTAGCTCACGCCGCCAGGCCTCGGCGTCCGCCGGCTCCGGGCGGATCACGTCGCCGCGCCGCCCGCCGGTGTCCATGCCGCCGGGCGGATAGAGGGTCGCGGGCCCCCAGATCAGGTCCCGCACCGAGGCGCCACTCCCGGCGTCCCGCGGCCCGCCACCGTCGGCGGGAGAGAGGTCGATGTGGACGTGGCGCAGTCCGTTACTGCACATCTCCCAGCCCACGACGCCCGGCAGCCCGTCCACCACCAAGCGAGCGGCGTGGGCGGCACCGGCCGAGTGCGAGACGACGACCACCGGCGCCGTACCGCCGTGTTCCGCGGCGGCCTGCGTCACCGCGGCGCGGTAGAGCGCGGCCCGCTCGTCGCGGGACAGCTCGCGCGTGTGCGCCGCGGACGCGCCGTAGCCGGGCCGGTCAAGGGCCACCACCGTGTGCCCGAGTTGCTGGGCGAGCGTCAGCAGCGACTGGTCGGGATGGGCGGTGCCGTGGAAGTACGCCGCCCTGGCCACCGCGCCGTGCACGGCGACGATCGTCGCCCGGGGCTCCGGGACGGCCGCCACCAGGCCGGACAGCGGAACGTCCCCCACCCGGACGGTGACCGGTACCGGCGGAACCAGGGATTCGACCACGGATTTCCTCCAACGCGCCCCGACTGAACATGAAGTCACTAGAGTGAACCGTAATTCAGAACGTCCCTCGAAGGGCGCGAACCGGGAAGGATCCCGTCGATGACGACGACCGAACAGGGGTTTGCGGCCCCTGCGAGCGGACCGGGCCGTCGGCCACAGATCGCGCTCGACGTTCACGGGCAGGCGTTCCGCGACGCGAACTACGCCATCTACGACGACCTGCGCGAGCGCTGCCCGGTCGCCTGGTCGACCGAGAACGGGGGCTTCTGGGTCGTCACCGACTACGAGTCCACGTTCGACGCCACCCGCGACGACGACCTGTTCACCTCGACGCCCGGCACGAACATCCCGTTCACCGCCGAGGACACCGGCGCCGGGCTCGCCGCCATCCTGCCGCCGATCCACACCGACCCGCCGCTGACCGGCGCGATGCGTTCGCTGACCACGCGGTTCCTCTCGCCGGCCCGGGCGGAGGCGATGGAGCCGGAGATCCGGGCGATCGCCGACGAGCTGATCGACGAGTTCATCGAGGCCGGCGAGGCCGATCTCGTCGGGCAGCTCACCACGCCGTTACCGGCCCGGGTGATCCTCCGTCTGCTCGGCTGGGACGAGGGGCCGTGGCCCGAGTGGGTGACGGTGATCCACACCTTCATCCACGGCGACGAGTACGGCATGACCCGGGAGCAGGCCACCGAGCGGGTCACCAACCTGATCTTCGCCGAGCTGGGCCGCCGCGAGGAGACCGGTGCTCCCGCTGACGACATGGTCGGCTGCATCCTCAACGGCGAGGTCGAGGGCCGTCCGCTCAGCGTCGAGGAGCAGTTCGGGTACCTGCTCCTCCTGCTCTTCGGCGGCATGGACACCACCAGCGGGCTCACCGGGAACTCGCTGCTGCGGATGATCGAACAGCCCGAGCTCACTCGGCAGCTGATCGAGCGGCCGGAGCTGATGCGCTCGGCCACCGAGGAGTTCCTCCGGCACGGCACGCCGACCCAGGGGCTGGCCCGCACGGTGAGCCGCGACACCGACTGGCGTGGCGTCCGGCTGGCGAAGGGCGACCGGGCGTTGCTGCTGTGGGCCGCGGCGAACCGCGATCCGAAAGCGTTCGAGCGTCCCGACGAGATCGACCTCGAGCGCGCACCCAACCGCCACATGGCGTTCGGCGTAGGGCAGCACCGATGTCTCGGCTCCAACCACGCCCGGGTGATGTTCCGGGTGATGGTCGAGCAGGTCTTGCGGCGGCTGCCCGACTTCGCGCTCGCCGGTGAGCCGGTCCGGTACGGCGACGCGGCTGCGGTCTACGCGTTGAAGGAGCTCCCGGTGCGGTTCACCCCCGGTCCCCGCGTTTCCGGTGGGCCGGTCGGAGAGGAGATCCGATGACCGACCATCGTCTGCTGATCGACGGTGAGCTGGTCGCCGCGTCGGACGGCGGCACGTTCGAGAACGTGAACCCGGCGACCGAGGAGGTGCTCGGCGTCGCACCGGACGGGACCGCCGCCGACGCCACACGAGCCGTCGCCGCCGCCCGCCGGGCTTTCGATACCACCGGCTGGTCGACCGATGCCGCGTTCCGGCGCCGTTGCCTGGTCCAGCTGCAGGAGGCACTGCGCAAGGAGGCGGACACGCTTCGCGAGCTGGTGGTCGCGGAGTCCGGGACGCCGGTCTTCACCACCCGGATCACCCAGCTCGACGGGCCGATCGACTACCTGTCGCACTACATCGACCTGCTGGAGAGCTACCCGTTCGAGCGGGAGCTGCCGGTGAAGGACATCTTCGGCAGCCCGACCCGGCGCACGGTGCGGCGGGAGGCGGCCGGCGTCGTCTCGGCGATCACCCCGTGGAACTACCCGGTCTACCTCAACCTCGCGAAGGCGTCCGCCGCGCTGGCGGCCGGCTGCACGGTGGTGCTGAAGCCCGCGCCGGAGACGCCGTGGAGCGCCACCGAACTCGGCCGGCTCGTCGCCGAGCAGACCGACATCCCGCCCGGCGTGTTCAACGTGCTGACGACGTCGTCGGTNGCTGCACGGTGGTGCTGAAGCCCGCGCCGGAGACGCCGTGGAGCGCCACCGAACTCGGCCGGCTCGTCGCCGAGCAGACCGACATCCCGCCCGGCGTGTTCAACGTGCTGACGACGTCGTCGGTCGAGGTGGCCGGCCTGCTGACGTCGCATCCGTCGGTGGACCACGTGACGTTCACCGGCTCGACCGAGACCGGGCGCCGGGTGATGGCGAACGCCGCGCCGACGATCAAGCGCGTCACGCTCGAGCTCGGCGGGAAGTCCGCGGCGATCGTCCTGGACGACGCCGACCTCGCGGCGGCGGTCGGATCGGTCGTCTTCAGCGTCTGCATGCACGCCGGGCAGGGCTGTGTGCTGCTCACCCGGCTGCTCGTCCCGCGATCGCGCCTGGCCGAGGCCGAGGAGATCGCGGTCGCCACCCTCGCCGGTATCCCGTGGGGCGATCCGCGGGACCCGGGCAACATCATGGGGCCGCTGATCAGCGCGCGGCAGCGCGACCGGGTGCTGTCCTACTACGACCTCGGCCGCGCGGAGTCCCGGCTGCTGGCCGGCGGCGGGCGGGGTTCGCGGTTCGACCGGGGCTACTTCGTCGAGCCGACGATCTTCAGCGACGTCGACCCGGCGTCCCGCCTGGCGCAGGAGGAGATCTTCGGCCCGGTGCTCGCGATCATTCCGTACGCCGACGAGGAGGAGGCGGTGCGGATCGCCGACGGGACGCCGTACGGGCTCTCCGCCGGGGTGTTCAGCGCCGACGAGGAGCGCGCGATGCGGGTGGCCCGCCGGCTGCGTACCGGCACGGTCGGCGTCAACGGCGCGCAGTGGTTCGACCCGGAGTCGCCGTTCGGCGGTTACAAGCAGAGCGGCGTCGGCCGGGAGTGGGGCACCGAGGGCCTGGAGGACTTCCTCGAGGTCAAAACCATCGCTCGGCCTTGAGGGAGGACATCATGGGGCGCGTTGACGGAAAGGTCGCGTTCGTCACCGGAGCGGCGCGGGGCCAGGGGCGTAGCCACGCGGTGCGCCTGGCCGAGGAAGGCGCGGACATCATCGCGATCGACCTCTGCAAGAACATCGACACGGTCGGCTACGCGCTGGCCACGCCGGAGGACCTCAAAGAGACCGCGCGGCAGGTCGAGGCGCTGGACCGCCGGATCGTCGCCCGCGAGGCCGACACCCGGGACCCGGTCGCGCTGCGGGCGGTGCTCGAGGAGGGGGTCGCGGAACTGGGGCACCTCGACGTCGTCGTGGCCAACGCCGGGATCGCGCCGATGTCCGGCCGGCCGAAGGTGCAGGCCTGGTCGGACGTGATCGACGTCAACCTGATCGGGTCCATCAACACGATCCAGGCCGCCCTACCTCATCTGGGTGGGAGCGCGTCGATCATCGCGACCGGGTCGATCGCCGCGATGATCTCGAACGAGACCGCCGGGAACCCCGGTGGCGACCCGGGCGGAACCGGCTACATGTGGGCGAAGCGAACGCTCGCGAGTTACGTCCACGAGCTCGGTCGCACCGTGATCCCGCAGAACATCCGGGTGAACGCGGTCCACCCGACGAACTGCAACACGAACATGCTGCACAGCAAGCCGATGTACCGCGCGTTCCGGCCGGACAAGGAGAACCCGACCCGCGAGGAGGCCGAGGAGGTGTTCCCGACGATGCAGGGCTTCAACGTGCCCTACGTCGAGCCCGGAGACATCTCCGCGATGGTGGTCTTCCTGGCCTCCGACGAGTCGCGGTACGTCACCGGCATGCAAATGCGCGTCGACGCCGGGGCGTACCTCAAGCTTTACGACTGGCACGTCTGATGCGGGCCAGCGTCGACCGGCAGGCGTGCACCGGGCACGCGCTGTGCTACTCGGCCGCCCCCGACGTGTACGACCTCGACGACGAGGGGCACTGCGTGCTCGCCGGCGAGGAGATCCGGGCCGAGCGGGAACGGGCCGCCGAGGAGGGTGCGGCGGCGTGCCCCGAGCGGGCGATCACGCTGGTGCGATGAGTCCCCGGAGAGCTCGGCCGCGCAGGGCCGTCGGCGGACGCCGGTGTCGTCGGCTTCCGCGTCCGGCGATGGCAGACTGAACCGGTGCACGAATCGACCTCGGCCGCCGAATCGGTCGCACTGAACTCACAGGGCTCACCGGACCAGCCCGACGGGCTGGGCCCGCGTGAGCTGCGTCGGCAGCGGCGGGTCGCGATGAGCCGGGAGCAGATCCT